>JAICGY010000158.1 GCA_025922915.1 Candidatus Methylomirabilota bacterium
AGGGCGTATCGTCGAAGTCTTTAACAGGCTTTGATGTTTCCAATGTTATTGAGGATATTGCTGCTGGCAGGATTCCTTCTAAGGCTGATAAATTCTTACCTGCTACAGGTGCAGTTAAGGGCGTGTTCGGGATGGCGCTCGGCGGCTGGATGTCCGGCGTGATCTTCGACCTGACCGGCTCCTACCAGGCCGCGTTCCTCAACGGCATCCTGTGGAACCTCCTGAATCTCGGCATCGCCGTCGGGCTGCTGCGGCGAACCGGGACGCCGCTCCAGCCAGCCTGGCCGTAGCGGGACGCGGGGGCGCGCCGGCCGTCTCGTCGAGCTCACCGGCCACGCCCCCGTGACGGCGGGGGATCTCGTCCGATCCTCCCGCCGGGTTCGTGATCAGGCGGGGGCCACGACGTTGACCATCCACGACAGCCCGAAGCGATCGGTGACCATGCCGAAGCGAGGGGACCAGAACGTCTTCATGAGGGGCATCTGCACCTGTCCGCCTTCGGCCAGGGCATCGAACAGCCGGTCGGCCGTCGCGGCATCCTGCACCGCGAGCACCATGGAGAAGCTTTTGAAGTCGGGCTTGCCGGCGCAGTCCCCGTCGGAGACCATCACCGTCGTCTCGCCGATGCGCACCGTCGCGTGCATCACCTTGTTCTCGGACCCGGGCGGCAGCTTGCCGGGCGGCGGGGGCTCGGGGCTCTCCTTGTAGCGCATCAGCATCCCCACCTCCGCCCCGATCGCCCGGCGGTAGAAGTTCAGCGCCTCCTCGCAGCGGCCATTGAAGAACAGATAGGCTTCAACCTGCATCTCGTCCTCCGTTCGGCGTCATCTTTGGTGCTCGCCGACCCCGTCCCGGTGCGGAGCGTACCACCGTGCCCTGGAGCCGGCGCGCAGGCTTCGCCTGCGAAAGGGATGCCGGCTGGTCACGGGCCGAGATGCCGGCGACCCACACCGTAGAGTCGATCGGCCGGGCGCGGGATCGACAGCGGTCCGTGGATCTTCGCGGACATTCCGCGCGATGCGGACCGGGCCCGGACGGAAAGTCGATGTCGCGGCGCGTAAACTCTGGGGCCATGGACGCCCGTCCCATGGGGCGCAGGCTCGCGGCCATCCTGAGCGCCGATGTCGAGGGGTACAGCCGCCTCATGGGCGAGGACGAGCCGGCCACCGTCCGCGCCATCACCGAGTACCGGGAGGTCATCGCGTCGGCCGTGTCCGGCCGGGGCGGGCGCGTGGTGGACGCCCCGGGCGACAACGTGCTCGCGGAGTTCGCGAGCGTCGTCGACGCGGTGCAGTGCGCCGTGGAGATCCAGCGGGAGCTCCGGTCCCGGAACGCCGCCCTGCCGGTCACGCGCCGCATGCAGTTCCGGATCGGCATCAACCTGGGCGACGTCATCGTCGAGGGCGAGCGGCTCTACGGGGACGGCGTGAACATCGCGGCTCGCCTGGAGAGCCTGGCCGAGGGCGGCGGCATCTGCCTGTCGGGCGCCGCCTACGACCAGGTCGAGGGAAAGCTGCCCCTGGCCTACGAGGCCCTGGGCGAGCACACCGTCAAGAACATCGCCCGCCCGGTGCGGGTCTATCGCGTGCGTCTCGAGCCGGGACCGCCGCCCGGGCCCCCGTCGAGGAAGCCGCGCCCCGACCGGCGAGCGGTGATGAGAGTCGTGCAGGTCGTGGCGATCCTGACGCTCCTCGGCGCCGTCGGCTGGGCCGGCTGGCGCTGGCTCGGGACGCCCGAGTCCCTCGGGCTTCCGCTGCCCGACCGGCCGTCGGTGGCCGTGCTGCCGTTCACGAACCTCAGCCAGGACCCCGCGCAGGAGTACTTCAGCGACGGCGTGACCGAGGACCTGATCACCGGCCTGTCGAAGGTCTCGGGGCTGTTCGTCATCGCGCGGAACTCCACGTTCACCTACAAGGGCAAGGCCGTGAAGGTCCGCGAGGTGGGCCGCGACCTGGGCGTGCGGTACGTGCTGGAAGGCGGCGTGCAGCGGGCCGGCGACCGCGTGCGGATCACCGCGCAGCTGGTGGACGCGGCCACCGGGTATCACGTGTGGGCCGAGCGCTACGACCGCGAGGTGGGGGACATCTTCGCGCTCCAGGACGATGTGACGCAACAGATCGTCGAGGCCCTGGCCGTGAAGCTCACGGAGGCGGAGAAGGTGCGCCTCGGCCGGGTCCCGACCGCAGTCCCGGAGGCGTACGACCTCGTGCTGCGCGGCAACGAGCAGCGCAAGCGGACGACGCGCGAGGGGAATGCCCAGGCCCGCCGGCTGTTCGCGCAGGCGCTGGAGCTGGACCCGGAGTACGCGGCGGCGTACGCGGGGCTGAGCTGGACGCATCTGCAGAGCTGGCAGTTCCTGTGGAGCCCCACCCGGGAGAGCCTGGACCGGGCCCGCGACCTTGCCGAGCGGGCCATCGCGCTGGACAACACCCTGGCCGACGCCTACCACCTCCTGGGCCAGGTCTATCTGTGGCAGAAGGAGCACGATCGGGCGATCCGCCAGGCCGAGCGCGCGATCGAGCTGGCGCCCAACGACGCCGACGGCTACGAGACCCTGGCCGAGATCCTCAGCTGGTCGGGTCGGGCGGAGGAGAGCATCGGGCTCATCCGTCACGCGATGCGCCTGAACCCTCACTACCCGTTCTTCTATCTGTGGACGCTCGGCCACGCCCAGTACGTGACCGAGCGCCGGCTGGAGGCCCTGGACGTCCTCGGGACGATCGTGCAGCAGAACGCCGACTTCCTGCCCGCGCACGCGTATCGCGCCGTCCTCCTCAGCGAGATGGGCCGGGTACCGGAGGCCCGGGAGGCCTGGGCCAAGGCGAGCGCTCTCAGCCCGCGCGCGTCGACGGCCGGCCTCCGGGAGCGCCTCCCCTACCGGCGCCCGGCCGACCTGGAGCGGTTCCTGGCCGGCGCGCGCCGGGTCGGCATGCACTGAGGCGTGGGGACGCCGACCGCGCCCTCCGTCTCGTATACTTGCCCCCCCGGGATCCGATTGAGATGACCCGCGCTCGACGAGGACCGAACGATCGCTCCCGCCGTCTCGGCACGGTGACGGGGCTTGCGGTCCTCGTGCTCGTGCTCCTCCTGCCCGCCGGCGCCGGGTCGGCACAGTCGGCACCCCCCGCGCCGCCGCCCGTGTCCGACTGGGACATCTTCGCCAGGAAGGGCTGCGCCCGGTGTCACCAGGTTCGAGGCCTCGGCGACGGCACCGTCGGCCCCGATCTCGGCCGCATCGACTCGGGCACCGGATTCGTCGAGATCGCCGCGGCCATGTGGAATCACGTGGCCGAGATGCGCGCGCAGATGCGGAAGCATGGCATCGAGTGGCCGCGGTTCACGCCGCAGGAGTTCTCGAAGCTGATCGAGTTCCTGTTCACGGCGCAGGTCCACGACATCGCTCGCGATCCCGTGGAGGGCCGGCGGGTCTTCGCCGCCAAGGGCTGCGACCGGTGCCACTCGACGAGCGACACCGGTGCGGCGACCGCTCCCCGGATCGCCGAGCTCCGGCGGTCGACGTCCTCGCTGCTCATGGCCGCGGCGATGTGGAATCACGTGGCCCGGATGGGCGATGCGATGGAGGCTGCCGGCGTGACCAGCCCCTTCGCCGGCACGGAGCTCCAGGACCTCGTCACCTACATCCGCGCGGCGGGCCCCGAGTCGGGAGGCGCGTCCGCGCCGCTGCTGGTCGGCGTGCCCGATCGCGGCCAGCGCCTCCTCGTCGTCAAGGGGTGTGCGAAATGCCACGCCGTCGCGGACAAGGACTCGGGTCCCGGGCCCGCCATAGGGCCTCGGGCGCCGCGGGCGACCGTGACGGACCTTCCCGTCGTGCTGTGGAACCATCGCGGCGTCGTGCGCACTCTCCGCCTGCCCGGTCTCACGGGGCAGGACATGGCGGACGTCACCGCCTATCTCCACGCGTCGTATTATTTCGACCCGCCGCAGGGCGACCTGCGGCGCGGCCGGCGACTCCTGGAGGACAGGGGCTGTCTGGGGTGCCACGCGGTCTACGGACGGGGCGGCAGCTCGGCGCCGGATTTCGCGACCTCCAACGTGGTCAGCTCGAAGCTGGGTCAGCTGACCGCGATGTGGAACCACGGTCCCTACATGGAGAACGAGGCGAAGCGGCGCGCCACGACGTTGCCCACCCTCAGCGGCCAGGAGCTGTCCGACATCACCACATATCTCGCTGCCCTCGGCAGGGGCCCCCGGCCCCGGTAGCGCGGACCGCGACCCGAGCCCGTGGGGCCTGGCCTGCCGGGGCTGTCGATCCGGTCACGCCCCGATCGACCTGGTGATGCAGACCAGGTCGGATCCGGGGAGGGATCGATGGCAAAGCGGATGCAGCGGGTCACCCCGTTCCTCTGGTTCGATGATCGGGCCGAGGAGGCGGCAGGCTTCTACGTGTCGATCTTCGAGAACTCCAGGATCACGAGCATCGCCCGCTACGACGACGAGTCGGCCCGGGCCGCGGGAAGACCGGCGGGATCGGTCATGACCGTCGCCTTCGAGCTCGACGGACAGGAGTTCACGGCGCTGAACGGCGGGCCGGTCTTCGGCTTCACCGAGGCGATCTCGTTCGTCGTGCGCTGCGACACGCAGGACGAGGTGGACCACTTCTGGGAGCAGCTCTCGGCGGGCGGCCAGGAAGTGCAGTGCGGGTGGCTCAAGGACCGCTTCGGTGTGTCGTGGCAGGTGGTCCCGACGGTCTTGCCCGAGATGCTGCAGGACAAGGATCGCGCGAGATCGAGCCGCGTCATGGCGGCGATGCTGAAGATGAAGAAGATCAGCATCGAAGGCCTGCGGAGCGCCTACGAGGGCCGGGTCCCGGCGCCCTCCTGAGCCCGGATGGGGACGAACCGGCGGGCCCTCGTGTCGGTAGCCGGACGCGAGGTGGTGATCACCAGCCCCGACAGGATGGTCTTCCCCCGGGCCGGCCACACGAAGCTCGATGTCGTGCGCTACTACGCGGCCGTCGCCGACGGCGCGCTGCGCGGCATCGCGGCGCGGCCGATCGTGCTCAAGCGCTACGTCGAGGGCGCCGAGGGCGAGCCGTTCTTCCAGAAGCGGGCTCCCGAGCCGCGGCCCGACTGGGTCGAGACGGTGGAGCTGCGGTTCCCCTCGGGCCGGACGGCGCGCGAGATCGTCGTGCGGGACGCGGCGCAGCTCCTGTGGATCGTCAACCTCGGGTGCATCGACCTGAACCCGCACCCGGTGCGCGCCGACGACCTGGAGCACCCCGACGAGCTGCGCATCGACCTCGATCCCGGCCCCGGCGTCCGCTGGGAGGACGTCCGGCGCGTGACGCTGATCGTCCGGGACGTCCTCGCGGAGCACGGGCTGCGCGGCTGGCCCAAGACCTCGGGCTCGCGCGGCATGCACGTCAACGTGCGCATCCAGCGGCGCTGGGGCTTCGACCAGGTGCGGCGCGCCGCGCTCGCGCTCGCGCGCGAGGTGGAGCGGCGCGCGCCCGACCGGGCGACCAGCAAGTGGTGGAAGGAGGAGCGCCGCGGCGTCTTCCTCGACTACACCCAGAACGCCAAGGACCGCACCGGGGCGTCGGCGTGGTCCGTGCGGCCGACCCCCGACGCCCGCGTCTCGATGCCGCTCGCGTGGGACGAGGTGGCCGACTGCGATCCGGCGGCGTTCACGCTGGCGACCGCGCCGGGGCGGTTCGCCGCCCGCGGCGACGCGTCGGCGGGCATCGACGAGGCCGCCGGCTCCCTCGACTCGCTCCTCGCGCTGGCCGCCGCCCAGCAGGCCGCCGGTCTCCCGGACGCCCCGTGGCCGCCGCACTACCGGAAGCAGCGCGACGAGCCGCCCCGCGTCGCGCCGTCGCGCCGGAAGGGGCCGAACGGCCGGTCCCCCACGAGGCTCGTCACCGTCGCGAAGGCGGCGCGCGCCGAGGACGCCCTCGCCGGCCTCGAGCGCTGGAAGGCGCGGCACCCGGCCGCGGCGGCGCGGCTGCAGGTCGAGGACGTCCTCGTCGACTCGATGCGCGGCCGCTCCAGCACCTGGACGCGCATCCGGATCGACCTGCGCCACGTGCCGGAGGCCGAGCGCCCGGCCGAGGCGCCGCCCGACCCCGACTACGATCCGTGGCGGGCCGCTTCTCGCGGGCGATCGGCGGCGCGGGCGCCGAACACGCGCTCGAGCTCGTAGGCGGGCGTGACCTCCAGCTGATCGTAGCGGCAATCCCGGGGGCGCTTGTCGGGGCGCCAGCGCAGGAACTGCGCGGCGTGACGGAAGCGAGACCCCTGCATGTGGTCGTACGCGACCTCGCAGACGCGCTCGGGGCGCAGCGGCTCCCAGCTCAGATCCTTCCCGCGATTCCACCGGCTCGTCGCCCCGGGCAACCGCTGGCCCGTGGCGCTCGCGTCCTCCTGCGCCTCGGCCCAGTCGCGCCACGGGTGATCCTCGAGCGCGCGCTCCCGCAGCGGCGCCAGCTCACCGACGAGCTGCCTGCGCGTCGCATTGGTGAACGCCGCCGCGACCCCGACGTGGTGCAGGGTCCCCCGGTCGTCGTACAGGCCGAGCAGGAGGGAGCCGACCATCGTGCCGGCGCCCTGCTTGTGCCAGCGAAAGCCGGCGACCACGCAGTCGGCCGTGCGCGTGTGCTTGACCTTGATCATCGTGCGCTCGCCGGCGCGGTAGGGCGCGTCGAGACGCTTGGCCATGACACCGTCGAGCCCGGCGCCCTCGAAGCGCCGGAACCAGTCCTCGGCCAGCGCCCGATCCCGGGTGGCCGGCGAGAGGTGCACGGGCGGGGCCGCCCCGGCCAGCGCGTGCTCGAGCCGCTCGCGCCGCACCGCCAGCGGCGCGGAGCGCAGGTCGTCGTCGCCCAGGGCGAGCAGGTCCCAGGCCACGAACGAGGCCGGCGCCTGCTCGGCCAGCAGCTTCACCCGCGACGCCGCGGGATGGATGCGCAGCAGCAGGGCCTCGAAGTCGAGGCCCTGGGCCCCGACGATGACGATCTCCCCGTCCACGACGCAGCGCGGGGGCAGCGCCGCGGCCAGCGGGGCCGGGAGCTCCGGGAAGTACCGGTTCATGGGCTTCTCGTCCCGGCTCTGCAGCAGGATCTCGTCGCCGTCGCGAAACACCAGCGTCCGGAACCCGTCCCACTTGGGCTCGAACTGCCATCCCTCGCCGGCGGGCAAGCGCTCGGCGGCGCTGGACAGCATGGGCGCGAGCGGTGGCGCGAAGGGCAGTCGCATGGCTCAGACCCAGCCCTCCCGTGCCGCGTGGGCCGCGGCCGCGGCGCGGGTCGGCAGGTCGAGCTTGGTGAGGATGTTGGCCACGTGCCGCTTCACGGTGAACTCGCTCACAACGAGCCGTTTCGCGATCTGCGGGTTGCTCAGCCCGTCCGCCAGCAGGCGGAGCACGTCCACCTCGCGGGCGCTCAGCCGCCCGGGCCGCGCTGACCGGGCGGTCCCGGGCTCGCCGAACGCCTGGTCCATCAGGACCCGGACGCCTCGCGCATCGTTGGCGGCGCCGAGCTCCTCGAAGGCGCGCGCCGCCCGCTCGAGCTCGGTGCGCGCCGCATCGGCGTGGCGCAGGGCGAGGAGACAGCGCGCGAGGTCGACCCGCCCCCGGGCGGTCTCGTAGGGGGCCCCACAGCGCGCGAGAAGGCCGATCGCCTCCTCGAACGCGGCCCGGGCGCTCTCGTGCTGGCCGGTCGCCGCCGCGGTCAATCCCTCGGCGATGCGCGCGCTGGCCCGGACCGGCTCCGTCGCGACCCCGGCGGCCAGCGCCTGGATGGCCTCGAGCGTGCGGGCACTCGGGGCCCGGCCGAGCGCCAGCTCGGCCCGGAGCAGCAGCTCGCCGGCGAGCGCTCGATCGATCCGGTTGGCCGCGGGCGCCTGGTCGAGGAACCGCCGGGCGTGGTCGGCCGCCGCGCCGGCCTTGCCGCGCTCGAGGGCGATGGTGGCCCGCACCAGCCGGCCATGCGGATGCCAGTCCACCCGCTCGAGCAGCGCCTCGGCCTCGTCGAGCCGGCCCTGGCGTCGCCGGAGCTCGGCCAGCTGGACCAGCGCCTGCTCCTGCATCGACGGCCGTGCCCCCGCCAGGTGCCGGATGGCCTGCTCGAGCTCGGCTTCCGCCTCGGACCACGCCCCGCTCCACATCAGGACGGCCGCGTGCTGGGTCCGGCACACCGACGAGAGGACGCTCCAGCGGACGCGTGCGGAGAAGTCTCTCATTCGATCGCACCACTCCGCGGCCCGCCCGAAGTCCCGGACGATCTCGCAGGCGGTCACGAGATGGCAGCACGAGATGCCGATCGCCAGCGGGCTCAGCATGTCGCCCGAGAGCGCCGCGGTCGCCGCCTCGTCCAGTTGGCGCATGCCGTCCTCGACCGCGCCCTGCATGACCAGCGCGAGCCCCTCCTGCGCGAGGGCCATCATCTCGGCGTCGGCATCTCCGACGGAGCGGCCGATCGCGGCCGCCTCCGCCGCGACCTCGCGCACCCGGGCGGCGTCCTGGCCGGTCGCGAGGGAGAGCTCGCAGTCCCACACGCGGAGCCAGGCGTGCTCGGGAACCCCGGGGAGCCCCTCGAGCAGGCGAGCGGCCCGCCGCTGCCACCCCCTCGCGACGGCCGCCTGCCCGCGGAAGTGGAACGAATCCATGGCGATCGTCATCGCCACGCGGGCCGCCCCCCGCCGATCGCCGCGCCGCCGGTACAGCCCATAGGCCCGCTCGCGGGCCTCGAACACCGTCCGGGCGTCGTCGAGCCACCAGGCCGCCACCCCGAGGCCCTCGAAGGCCTCGGGGTCCTCGACCAGGCCTCGCAGGGCCTCGAAGGCCTGGCGGGCCTCCTGCCATTCGCCTCGCGTGAGGCACTCGTTGGCGCTCGCCAGCAGGGTGCGGGCCTCGTCCGTGTCCATCGGGCGAAGCATCCCTCGACCCTCCGGCGCGGGCAAGAGCGGGCATGGCCC
>JAICGY010000159.1 GCA_025922915.1 Candidatus Methylomirabilota bacterium
CGGCTCGCCCGTCCTCAAGGAGGTGTTTCGCCCGGTGGCGGCGGTGCACGCCACGGCGGCCGTGATCCCCCAGCGCTTCACGCTCACCTTCCCGGTGATCAACGCCGCCGCCTGCGTCGTCTTCCTGGTGTCCGGGGCGGAAAAGGCGAAGGTCGTCAAGGCCGCCCTGGGCGATCGCGCGCCGTGGCTGCCGGCGACGCTGGTGCAGCCGAGCGACGGACGGCTGATCTGGATGCTCGATCGGCCCGCGGCCGCCCTGCTCGACGTCGCCAGGGCGCGCTGAGTCTGCGATACTTCGAGGGCATGCGGATCGCCCTCGCCTGCGACCACGCCGGGTTCCCGCTGAAGGCGCCGCTGGCCTCGGCCCTCACCGCCGACGGGCACGAGGTCGTCGATCTCGGCACCTCCTCCCCCGAGGCCGTGGACTATCCGGACTACGCCCGTCGTCTCGGGGACGCCGTGCGCGAGGGCGCCGCCGAGCTCGGCGTCCTCGTGTGCGGCAGCGGGGCGGGCGCCTCGATCGCCGCCAACAAGCTGCGGGGCATCCGCGCCGCGCTGTGTCACGACCTGTTCACCGCGCGGCAGTCCCGGGAGGACGACGACGCCAACGTGCTGTGCCTGGGGGCCCGCGTCATCGACGCGGACACGGCGGTCGCCCTCGCGCGGACCTTCGTCGGCGCCCGCTTCTCCCACGCCGAGCGGCACGCGCGCCGGGTCGCGAAGATCGTCGCGCTCGAGGCGCGCGAGTGCGAGCCGGGCACGGCGGCGGCCGCGGCGGCGGACTCCGCCGCCGCGGACACGGCGCTCCGCCGCCTGGAGACGCTCGACGCGGGGCGGCGCATCTGGGCGCAGGACGCCTCGCTCTGGAGCGACGACGCCGCGGCGCACCCGGCCATCCGCAACCGCCTGGCGTGGCTGGGCGCCCCCGCGGCGATGCGGCGCGAGGTGGCGGCGCTCGCGCGGTTCGCGGCGGAGGTCCGGGACGAGGGCGTCCGTGACGTCGTGCTGCTCGGCATGGGTGGCTCCAGCCTCGCTCCCGAGGTGCTGGGCCTCACCTTCGGGTCGGCGCCCGGCTTTCCCGCGCTCACGGTGCTCGACACGACGGACCCCGGCGCCATCCGCGCCGTCCGTCAGCGCGTGGACCTTCGCCGCACCCTGTTCGTCGTGGCCTCGAAGTCCGGCACGACCATCGAGTCGAGCTCCCTCTGCCGGTACTTCCGGGCCGAGGTCGAGGCCCCCGAGGCCAAGATCGACCGGCCGGGGCGGCACTTCGTGGCCATCACGGACGCCGGCACGCCGCTCGAGCGGCAGGCGAGGACGGAGGGATTCCGGCGCACGTTCCTGAACGACCCGGGCATCGGCGGGCGCTACTCCGCGCTCTCGTACTTCGGCCTCGTGCCCGGGGCGCTCATCGGCGTCGACATCGGGGCGCTCCTGGAGCGGGCCGAGGCGATGGCGGCACGCTGCGGCCCCGACGTCGCGGCGCGCGACAACCCCGGGCTGGTCCTGGGGGCGACGCTCGGCGGGCTGGCCGCCGCCGGCCGCGACAAGCTCACCCTCGTCCTGTCCGAGCCGATCCGCTCCTTCGGCGCGTGGCTAGAGCAGCTGCTCACGGAGTCGACCGGCAAGCGCGGCCGGGGGCTCGTCGTGGTGCACGACGAGCGGCTGGGCGGACCGGACGTCTACGGGAGCGACCGCGTCTTCGTGGCGATGACGCTCGCCGGAGACTACAGCTTCGACGGCCGGCTGGCGGCGCTCGCGGACGCCGGCCATCCCGTGGTCCGCCTGCCGGTCGCCGAGCGGCTCGACCTCGGCGGCGAGATCTTCCGCTGGGAGCTCGCCACCGCCGCCGCCGGCGCCGTCCTCGAGCTGAACCCGTTCGACGAGCCCAACGTCGCCCAGGCGAAGGCGGCGACCCAGGCCGCGCTGGCCACGCATCGCGACACCGGGCAGCTGCCCTCCTGGCCGAGCGACGGCGTCGCGGATCTGGCCCAGGCGCTGCGCGACGCGCGCGCCGGGGACTACGTCGCGCTGCTCGCGTACGTGACCCCGGCGGCGGCCACGACGGCGGCGCTGCAGGCGCTGCGGCTCCTCGTGCGCGAGCGCACCCGGCTGGCGACGACGGTCGGCTACGGGCCGCGCTACCTGCACTCCACCGGGCAGCTGCACAAGGGCGGGCCGCCGACGGCGATCCTCGTCATCCTGACGGAGGAGCACGAGCACGACCTGGCGATCCCCGGCGAGCGCCACGGCTTCGGGGTGCTCGAGATGGCCCAGGCCCTGGGCGACCTCGCGACGCTCCGGGCCGCGCAGCGGCGCACGCTCTGGATCCCGCTGGCCGGCGAGGTGCCCGCGGCCCTCGAGCGGCTCACCGGCGCGCTGGCGTCGCGGCTGGGCGACTCGAGACCGGCCTGATGGAGCTCGGGTTCGTGGGGCTCGGACGGATGGGCGGCAGCATGGTCACGCGCCTGCTGCGCGGCCGGCACACGGTCGTCGGCTACGATCCCTCGCCGCCGGCGGCGGCCGCCGCGCAGGCGGCGGGGGCCCGCGGCGCGCCGTCGCTGGCCGCGGTCGTCGAGGCCCTCGCCCCGCCCCGGGCGGTGTGGCTGATGCTGCCGGCCGGCGCCCCCACCGAGTCCACCGTGGCCGCCCTCGGCGAGCTGCTCGCCCCCGGCGACACGATCGTGGACGGCGGCAACACCCGGCACACCGACGACGTGCGCCGCGCGACCACGCTGTCGGCGCGCGGCATCGAGTACGTCGACGTGGGCACGAGCGGCGGCGTGTGGGGCCTCGAGCACGGCTACTGCCTGATGGTCGGCGGCGCGGCCGCGGCCGTCGCGCGCCTGGCCCCCGCGCTCGAGACGCTGGCGCCGCCCGACGGCTGGCGGCACGTCGGCCCCGTCGGCGCCGGCCACTACGTCAAGATGATCCACAACGGCATCGAGTACGCGCTGATGCAGGCCTACGCCGAGGGCTTCGAGCTCCTCGCCGAGTCGGCCTACGGCCTGGACCTGCCCCAGATCGCCCGGCTCTGGACGCGCGGCAGCGTCGTGCGCTCCTGGCTGCTCGACCTCACCGCGGAGGCGCTGGCCGCCGATCCGCGCCTGGACGCGCTGAAGCCCTGGGTCGACGACTCCGGGGAGGGCCGCTGGACGGTCGAGGACGCGGTGGAGAAGGCGGTACCGGCTCCCACCATCGCGCTCGCGCTCTTCGCCCGCTTCCGATCGCGCCGCGACAACTCCTTCGCCGACCGGCTGCTCGCCGCCCTGCGCAACCAGTTCGGGGGTCATGCCGTCCGCCGATGAGCCGTTCGCGCTGGTCATCTTCGGGGCGTCGGGCGACCTGACGCACCGCAAGCTGATGCCCGCGCTCTGGAGCCTGTACGCGGCGCGCACGCTGCCCGAGCCGTTCGCCATCGTCTGCACGGCGCGCACCGAGATGACCGACGCGGGCTTCCGCGCCAAGATGCGGGAGGGCGTGAGCGAGTTCGCGCGCCTGAAGATCCCCGCCGAGCACGTCTGGCAGCGCTTCGCCGCGAATCTCTTCTACGTGCCGGGGGACCCGAACGACCCCGCGCTCCACGAGCGGCTCGAGCGCTGCCTGGCCCGGCTGGAAGGCGAGCGGGGCGACACGGCGAACCGGCTCTTCTACTGCGCCACCCCGCCCAGCCTCTACGACGACATCGTCGAGCGCCTGGGCGCCACCGGGCTGGCCGCCGAGCGGGGCGGCTGGCGGCGCATCATCGTGGAGAAGCCGTTCGGCCGCGACCGCGCCAGCGCGGAGGCGCTCAACCGGCAGCTGACCGGCGTCTTCCGCGAGGAGCAGATCTACCGGATCGACCACTACCTCGGCAAGGAGACCGTCCAGAACATCCTCGTGTTCCGCTTCGCCAACGGCATCCTGGAGCCGCTGTGGAACCGCAACCACGTCGCCGAGGTCCAGATCACCGTGGCCGAGACCCTCGGGGTGGAGGGGCGCGGCTCCTACTACGAGGAGTCGGGGGCGCTGCGCGACATGATGCAGAACCACCTGCTCCAGCTCCTCTGCCTCGTCGCGATGGAGCCCCCGGTGACGTTCGACGCCGACGCCGTGCGCGACGAGAAGAACAAGGTCATGCAGGCCATCCGGCCGATCGATCCCGCGAAGGTGGACGAGGCGGCCCTGCGGGCGCAGTACGGGCCGGGCTTCGTGAACGGCCGCCCGGTGCCCGGCTACCGGCAGGAGCGAGGCGTGGCGCCGGACTCCATCACCGAGACCTACGCGGCCCTGCGGCTGAAGATCGACAGCTGGCGGTGGGCGGGCGTGCCCTTCTACCTGCGAACCGGCAAGCGGATGCCCAGGCGCGTCAGCGAGATCGTCGTGCGCTTCCACCGCACGCCCCACATGATCTTCCGGCGCGACCCCGCCGGCGTGGAGCCGAACCGCCTGGTGATCCGCATCCAGCCCGACGAGGGCATCTCGCTCGTGGTGGTGGCCAAGACGCCGGCACCCGAGCTGCGCCTCGGCCCGGTGGCGCTCGACTTCAAGTACGGCGAGGTCTTCGGGGCCGAGCCGCCCGAGGCCTACGAGCGGTTGCTGCTCGACGCGATCCGCGGCGACGCCACCCTCTACGCACGGGGCGACTGGGTCGAGCACGCCTGGGCGCTGCTCGACCCCGTGCTCACGACGTGGGCCCGCACGCCGGCGGCGCTGCCGGCCTACGACGCCGGCTCGTGGGGACCGCCCGGCCGACCCCTTCATCGCCCGCGACGGCGGGCGATGGCACGTGGGCTGATCACAGGGGAGCTCGGGGCGCCCCCCGATTCCCCCCAACGCGCGCAACCGCCCCGGCGGAGCCGTGGCGGTGCTCGTTACGCGCCTCTCAGCGCTGGGCCGGCAGCGGCTGCGCGGTGGCCGGGCTCGCGGCGGCGCCGAGGGCGCGGCTGGTGGTGACCTCGACGTAGGTGACCGGGCGCCACCAGAACCCGTCCCAGAACCGCAGCTCGAGCGAGCTGCCGCCCTTCTCGAAGACCTGGACCGTCCCCCGGCCCTCGGCCTTCGTGCTGCTGATGTGCCGCCAGCCGTTCGCCTCCACCGTGCTCCGCATGGCCGAGACCAGGCTGGTCAGCTCGACGGGGCCCCGGTAGAGCAGGCGGGCCGCCTTGACCGTCGCCGACTCGATGACGGTGGACCGTTCCTCGACGTAGGACATCCCGCGGGGCACCGGGATGTCATCGAACTCCGTCCGGACGGCCCGCGACGACGAGGTGGTGGCGCACGCCGTGAGCGAGAGGAGCAGCGCCGACATGGTGAGTACGCGGTATGCATTCATACAGCGGATGGTAGCGCTTCACCCGGAGCCCGACCAAGGAAAAGGATCAGCCCAGGCGGATGCGCCGCGCGAAGTCGGCCTCGACCGCACGGGCGACGTCGTCCAGCTGGTCGGGCGTCAGCTCCTCGTCCAGGAGCAGCACAACGATGGCCCGGCCGCGCTTGCTCTTCCGGCCGACGTGCATCGACGCGATGTTGATCCCCATCCGGCCGAGGGCGCCGCCGATCCGGCCCACCATGCCGGGACGGTCCTCGTAGGAGAGGACCAGGATGTGGCCCTCGGGGGCGAACTCGATGTTGAGGTCGCGGAGCCGCACCACGCGCGGCTGCCCGTCGAAGACGGTGCCCGCCGTCACCTTCCGGCCGCTCGCCGTCTCCGTCGTCACCGTCAGCACGCTCTGGTAGCCGGCCGCCCCCTCCTCCCGCGTCACCTCCACCGCGACCCCGCGCTCCCGCGCCACCAGGTGCGCGTTGACGACGTTCACGGGGCCGGCGATTACGGGCGCGAGGAGGCCGGCGAGGACCGCCCGCGCCAGGAGCTCCGGATCGGTCCGCGCGATGGCGCCCGCCACCGTGACGGTGACCCGGGCGAGGTGCTCGGGGTCGAGCTGGACGCAGAAGCGCCCGAGCCGGTCGGCCAGCGCGACCCACGGGCGGAGCGTGGCCAGGCTGGCCCCGTCGCCCACGGGCACGTTCACCGCGTGCTCGACGAGCTCGCCGTCCCGGAAGGCGACGACCTGGCGCGCCACGTCCACCGCCACGTTCACCTGGGCCTCGGCGGAGTTGGCGCCGAGGTGCGGCGTCACCACCACCGCGGGATGCTGCACGAGGCGGCGGACGACCTCCGAGCGGGGCGGCTCCTCGCTCCACACGTCGATGGCCGCCCCCGCCACCCGGCCGTCGTCGAGCGCGGCCAGCAGCGCCGCCTCGTGCACGACCCCGCCGCGCGCGCAGTTGACGACGCGGAGCCCGGGCCGGGCGCTGGCGAGCTCGCGGGCGCCCAGCATCCCCTCGGTCTCCGGGGTGAGCGGCACGTGGAAGGTGAGGATGTCGGCCTCGCGCACGAGCGTCTCGAAGTCCACCAGGCGGACGCCGAGCTCCCGGGCGCGCGCCTCCGGGATGTAGGGGTCGTGGGCGAGGAGCGTGGGCTCGAAGCCCCGCAGCCGCGCGGCGACGCGGGAGCCCACCTTGCCCAGCCCGACGATGCCGACCGTCTTCCGGAACAGCTCGGCCCCGTGGAGGCTGCGGTTCCACTCGAGCGTCTTGAGCCGGGCGTGGGCCTCCGGCACTCGCCGCACGAGGGCCAGGAGCATGGCCATCGTGTGCTCGGCCGCCGACACCACGTTGCCGTGGGGGGCGTTGACGACGACGATCCCCCGGCGCGAGCACGCCTCGACGTCGATGTTGTCGACGCCCACCCCGGCCCGGCCCACGATGCGCAACCCGGGCGCGCGCGCGAGGAGGGCCGCGGTGACGGCCGTCGCCGAGCGCGTGACCAGCGCCTCGCACGTCGCCAGCGCCCGCTCCAGCGCGTCGCGCGGCGCCCCCCCCAGGTCCTCCACATCGCAGCCGTGGGCGCGCAGGTAGGCGACGCCCTCGGCGGCGACCGTGTCGGCGACGACGACGCGCACGTGGTCAGCCCTGGACCGAGTAGCCGCCGTCCACGGGAATCGCGGTGCCGGTGACGAAGTCGGACGCCGGGCTCCCGAGGAACACCGCGATGCCCGCCATGTCCTCGATGGTCCCCCAGCGGCCGGCCGGCGTCCGGCGCAGCACGCTCTCGTGCAGCCCGCTGACCTGCTGGCGCGCCTGCCGCGTCAGCTCGGTGTCGATCCAGCCCGGCAGCACCGCGTTCACCTGGATGTTGTCGCGCGCCCAGGCCACCGCCATCGCCTTCGTCAGCTGCACGATACCGCCCTTGCTGGCGGCGTAGGCAGGAGCGAACGAGGCGCCGAAGATCGACATCATCGACCCGATGTTGACGATCTTGCCGCCCCCCGCCGCCTTGAGGGCCGGGTAGACCGCCTTCGAGCAGAGGAACGCCGAGGTCAGGTTCGTGTCGAGGACCTGCCGCCACTCGGCCAGCGACACCTCGTGCGGCGGCTTGCGGATGTTGATGCCGGCGTTGTTGACGAGGATGTCGATGCGCCCCCACCGGAGGCGTGTCGTGTCCACGAGCCGGGCCACGGCGGCCTCGTCGGCGACGTCCACGACGACCGCCTCCGCCTCGGCGCCGAGGCCTCGCAGCTCCGTGACGGCGGCCGTCGACTTGGCCTCGTAGCGCCCGGCCACCACCACCCGCGCTCCGGCCGTCGCGAGTCCTCGGGCCATGCCGAGGCCGATACCGCCGGTGCCGCCCGTCACGATTGCCACGCGTCCCTTCAGGTCGAACATGCGCCCGCCTCCAGGCGAGATGTCATTGCTACACGCCACGCCGCGTCGCTTGAAAACTTTTCACTGCCAGCCGGGCTCCAGCCCCGCATTTTCAGGGCGACATCCGTGGCACGTCCGCTGCAGCCCCGGCCACGCGTCGGCCACAGGGCTGCCGAAGGAGGGTACCCCACGCGTGCGCGCCCATGCCCGTCTGTCTGCTCTGGACCCCTGTGCCCCGGACCCGGTCCCGGGGACCTGGGCGATCGTCCTCGATGGCGGGTGGCCGCGCGCCCTCGACTGCGCCCTGCGCCTCGTGCCGCCGGAGCGGCTGATCGTCGTCACCACGCGCGGACGATCGCGTGACGGCGAGCGTGCCCTGGCCGCCGCGCCGGGCGCGCGCCACGTCGTCCAGCCGGCCTATCGGGGCGGCGCGGCGGAGGCGTTCCTGTCGCTGCTGAAGGTCGCCCGCGACGACCCGCACGCCGTCGTCGTGATCCTTCCCGGCGCGATCCACGTCGACCAGGAGTCGTCGTTCGTGCGGGGTCTGGCCCGCGCGGCGCGGGCGGCGCGGCTGCGCCCCGACCTGCCGATCCTGATCGGCGCATCCCCGCGGACGCCGGTCGCCGACGGCTGGATCGAGCCCGGCGCCCCGGTGGAGGGGCTGGAGATGCTCGCCGTCCGGACGGTCGAGCGCTTCGTGGATTGCGCGCCGCCCGCCGAGCGGCGGCGGCTCTTCGATGCGCACGCGCTGACGAGCACCCTCGTCCTGGTGGGCCGCGTGGACCGGCTGCTGGCGCTGGGTCGCCGTCAGCTGCCCGATGTGCTGGAGGCGCTGGAACCGCTCGAAGCCGCCATGGACACGCCGGAGGAGGAGCTCCTGTCCGACGCCGTCTACGAGGCCATGCCGGAGGCCAGCCTGGCTCCGGTGGAGCGCGCCCCCGGGCTGGCGGTGCTCGCCCTGCCCGACGTGGCCTGGTACGGACCGCCACCAGAGCCCGCCGGCGCGCTCTGACGGCCCGATGCGTTGCGCGGTGTGCGGGCGGACCGCTCCGAGCGTCGACGTGATCTTCTGCGAGCCGTGCGAGGATTTCGTGTGTCGCTTTGGAGCCTGCCGGGACATTCACGACGGAAAGCGGCACCTCCAGGAGGCGCCGGGCTCAGATGCGGGTGCGGGACAGCACCAGGGAGACCGCGGTCCCGTGCAGTGACGGCTCGAACCGC
>JAICGY010000160.1 GCA_025922915.1 Candidatus Methylomirabilota bacterium
ACCTGGCGGCGATCCTCACCCTCGGCTTCCGCGGGGAGGCCCTCGCCGCGATCTGCGCCGTCGCGCGGTTCACCGTGACCAGCCGGGCGGGCGGCGCCGTCGCCGGGCTGAGGATCGCCGGCGAGGGGGGCACGATAGTGCAGCGGCTGGAGGTGCCGGGGGAGCCCGGGACGACGGTGGAGGTCCGCGACCTCTTTTTCAACACCCCGGCCCGGCTCAAGTTCTTGAAGTCCGCCGCCACGGAGGTCGGCGCCGCACTGCGGGCGCTCACCCCGCTGGCGCTCGCCCACCCGGCGGTGCAGCTGCGCGCGACGCACGACGGGCGGGCGGTGCTGACGGCGCCGGCGGCGGCGGGTCTCCGTGACCGCATCGGCGCGCTCTGGGGATGGCCGGCCGCCGGCCGCCTGCTGCCGGTGTCGCGCGACGAGCACGGGGTGCGCGTGGAGGGATGGGCGAGCCCGCCCGACCTCACCCGCGGCGGCCGTGACGACGTCGTGGTGATCGTCAACGGCCGTCCGGTCCGCGACCCGTCGCTCCTGCAGGCCGTGCTCGCCGCGTACCGACCCCTGCTGCCGCGCGACCGGTTCCCGCTCGTCGTCCTCGGCGTGACGCTCGCCGCCGGCGACGTGGACGTGAACGTCCATCCGACCAAGGCGTGGGTCCGGTTCCGGCAGCCCCGCGTGGTGCAGGAGATGCTCGTCGCGGCGCTGCACGATGCCCTCCGGCAGCGGGCGGTGGCGCCCGCGGTGACGCCCGTCGCCGCCCCGGGCGAGGAGGGGCGCGCGCCCGGGCCGGAGGTGGAGCCGGGCGCGGAGGCGGCCGGCACGCAGCCGGCGCTCTTCCAGGAGGCACCCGCGCCGTACGCGGTTCCCGGCTTCGGACGCTTCCTCGGCCAGGTGCAGGACACCTTCATCGTGGCCACCGACGACACCGAGGTCTTCTTCCTCGACCAGCACCTGGTCCAGGAGCGGATCCTCTTCGAGCGCCTGGAGGCCGAGCTGGCGGCCGGGACGGCGTCGTCGCAGACGCTGCTCTTCCCGGAGCCGGTCGCGCTCGGCCCGGCGGCGCGCGCGCTGCTGGAGCGATGGCGCGCCCCGCTCGAGCGGCTGGGGTTCGCCTTCGAGGGCTTCGGGGGCGACACGATCGTCCTGCGGGCGGTCCCCGTGCTCCTCAAGGGCGACGAGCCGCGCCGGCTCGTGGAGGCGGCCGTCGAGGAGCTGGCCGGTCCGCGCGCCGCCGAGCCGGCGCTGGACCGGGCGCTGGCGTTCGTCGCCTGCCGGGCCGCGGTCAAGGCCAACACCCCGCTCGCCCGCGAGGAGATGGAGCGCCTCCTCGCCGACCTCGCCCGGACCCGGGCCCCGTTCTTCTGCCCGCACGGCCGTCCGGTCGTGAGCCGCGTGTCGCTGCACGACATCCGGCGCGAGCTCCGGCGGACCTGGTAGGCAGGGCGTAGACTCGAGACGATGCACGAGCGCCCGTCCCTGCTGATCGTCGCGGGCCCCACCGGCGTCGGCAAGAGGGCGGCGGCGGTGGCGCTGGCGCGGCGGGTGCCGATCGAGGTCGTCAGCGCGGACTCGCGCCAGGTCTACCGCGGGATGGACGTCGCCACCGGCAAGCCCACCCCCGCGGAGCAGCGGGCCGTGCGCCATCACCTGATCGACGTGGTCGAGCCCGACGAGCGCTACCACGCCGCCCGCTTCCGGGCCGAGGCGGCGGCCGCGATCGGCGACATCCGGGCCCGCGGACGGGTGCCGGTGATCGTGGGCGGCACGGGCCTGTACGTCCGCGCCCTGCTGCGCGGCCTCGATCCGGCGCCGCCCGCCGATCCCGCGTTCCGCGAGGAGCTGGCGGCCGTGGCGGCCACGCGGGGCCGGGGGGCGCTGCACGCGCGGCTCCACGCGGAGGCGCCCGCGCTGGCGTGCCGGCTGCATCCGAACGACACCGTGCGAGTGGTGCGGGCGCTGGAGCGTCTGCGAGCCGGGGGCGGCAGGGCCGCGCGCCAGGAGCGGTGGCAGCGCGAGGACGGCCCGTACGCTCCGATCTACGTCGGCCTCACGATGGACCGGGCCGCGCTCGCCGCGCGCCTGCGCGCCCGCGCGCAGGCCATGGTCGAGCGCGGCCTCCTGGACGAGGTGCGTGCTCTCCTGGCCCGCGGCCTCGACCCCGCGCTGCCGTCGATGCACGGCATCGGCTATCGTGAGTTCGTGCCGGTGGTGCGGGGACAGGCGACCGTCGCGGCGGCGCAGGCCCTCATGCAGCGCGACACGCTGCGGTACGCCAAGCGCCAGTGGACCTGGTTCGCGCGCGAGCCCGGCATCGCGTGGATCGACGTCGAGCGGGCGGGGGGGGCCGAGGGCGTGGCGACCGTGCTCGAGGCGCGGCTGGCGCAGGGAGGCCATAGCGGGTGAGCGCAGGGCGGCGCAACGGTCGGGGCAACGGTCACGAGGTGCGTGCCCGCACCGAGCGGGCGGTCGTGGCCGCCCTCCGGCTGCCGTCCCAGCGGCGGTGGGAGGTGGACGACTCGCTCGAGGAGCTCGCCGGGCTCGCGACGGCCGCGGGCGCCACCGTCGTCCACCGCGTCATCCAGGAGCGGCCCGCGCCGACCCCCGGGCTCTACTTCGGCCGCGGCAAGGTGGCCGAGATCGGCGAGGTCGCCCGCGCGCGCGAGGCCAACCTCTTCATCTCCGACGACGCGCTGTCGCCCATCCAGGAGCGCAACCTCTCGGAGGCGCTCGGGCTCAAGGTCATCGACCGCACCGCCCTCATCCTCGACATCTTCGCGCAGCGGGCGCGGACGGCGGAGGGCAAGCTGCAGGTGGAGCTGGCCCAGCTCACCTACCTGCTGCCCCGGCTCGTCGGGCAGTGGAGCCACCTGGAGCGCCTCGGCGGCGGGATCGGCACGCGGGGGCCCGGCGAGACGCAGCTGGAGTCGGACCGCCGGGTGATCCGCCGCCGCGTCATGCAGATCCGGCGCGAGCTGGAGAGCGTGCAGACGCACCGGCGCCTGCAGCGCGAGGGCCGGCGCCGGGCCGGCGTGCCCGTGGTCGCGCTCGTCGGCTACACCAACGCGGGGAAGACGACGCTGCTCAACCGGCTCACCGGCGCGCGCCTGATCGCCGCCGACCAGCTGTTCGTCACCCTCGATCCCGCGGCGCGCCTCGTCGAGCGGCCCGGACAGCCCGCGTTCATCCTGACCGACACGGTCGGCTTCATCCGCAAGCTGCCCCACGAGGTGGTCGCCGCCTTCCGGGCCACGCTGGAGGAGCTGAAGGACGCCGACGTCCTGGTCCACGTCGTCGACGCCAGCCATCCCGCGCTCGACGAGCAGCTGGCGGCCGTCGACGCGATCCTCGACGAGCTGCAGGTGGGCGATCGGCCGATGGTCCTCGCCCTCAACAAGATCGATCGCGTGGAGCACGCGAGCGCGCTGCCCGCGCTGGCCGGCCGGCAGGGCGGCGTGCCGGTCTCGGCGGCCACCGGCGAGGGCCTCGACGCCCTGATCGCCGCCGTCGTCGCCCGGCTGCCCCTGGCCAGCCGGGCGACGCTGCGCGTGCCCCACGGCGACGGCGCCGCCCTCGCGCTCTGCTACGAGCAGGGCCGTGTGCTGACGCGGCGGGAGGAGGCGGAGGGGGTGATCGTCGAGACCGAGCTGCCGCCGACGCTCCTGACGCGGCTGGCCCGGTACCGGCTCCCGGAGTAGACTGAGCACCTCCCATGGGACTCGCCAACTGGCTGACCGTCCTCCGCATCGTGCTGATCCCGGTGTTCGTCACGCTGCTCGTCTATCACCGGCCCGGGGCGGCACTGCTGGTCTTCGCCGTCGCCGCCGCGACCGACCTGCTGGACGGCTACGTCGCGCGGCGGCACGGGTGCCAGAGCCGGCTCGGGGCGTTCCTCGATCCCATGGCCGACAAGCTCCTGCTGACCGCGTCGTTCGTGACGCTCACCTGGCTGAAGACGCTGCCGTTCTGGATCACCGCCGTCGTGATCAGCCGGGACGTGATCCTCGTGGTCGGGGCGCTCGTGATCCACATGGTGGGCTGGCGGATCACGCCGCGGCCGACCTGGATGGGCAAGGCCGCGACCTTCTTCCAGGTCCTCACCGTGCTGACCGGGCTGGGGAACCGGTACTTCGGCGCGACCCTCGTGCCGGACGCGATCCTGTGGCTCGCCGCGCTGTTCACGGTCGTGTCGGGGCTGCAGTACATCGTGCAGGGCATGCGCTTCCTGAACGCCGCGCACGCCGACGAGCGCGAGGCCGCCGATGAGAGCGCGTTCCTCCGCTGAGGAGGGCGTGGTCGTGGCGGCCGTGGAGGCGGGGTCCGCGGCGGCTGCCGCCGGGCTCGTCCACGGTGACCGGATCCTCGCCATCAACGGCCACGCCCTTCGCGACGCCATCGACTTCCAGTTCCACGGCGGCGACGACCGGCTCGATCTCGTCGTCGAGCGGGAGGGGGCGCGGCGGCCGCTGCGGCTGCGGCGGGGCGCCGGGCGGCCGCTCGGGCTGGAGCTGGTGGCGCCGCGGCCGGGCGAGATCGCGACCTGCGCGAACAAGTGCGTGTTCTGCTTCATCCACCAGCTGCCGAAGGGGATGCGACGGAGCCTCTACGTCAAGGACGACGACTTCCGCCTGTCGTTCCTGCACGGCAACTACATCACGCTGTCGGATCTGGACGAGGCCGATCTCGAGCGGATCGTCGCGCAGCGCCTGTCGCCGCTCTACGTCTCCGTCCACGCGACGGATCCCGCCCTGCGGCACGAGCTGCTCGGTCGCCCGAAGCATCCGGCCGCGATCCTGCCCCGGCTCCAGCGCCTGGCCGGGGCCGGGATCCGCATGCACGCCCAGATCGTCCTCTGCCCCGGGCTGAACGACGGCCCTCACCTGGAGCGCACGGTCCGCGAGCTGGCGCCACTGCATCCGCACGTGGCGACCACGGCCATCGTGCCGGTCGGTCTCACCGCTCACCGGGAGCGGCTCCCCGCCCTGCGGACCCTCACGGCGGCCGAGGCACGCGGTCTCGTCGACACCGTGGCCGCCTGGCAGGCCGAGCTGCAGCCCCGGCTGGGGAGCCGGTTCGTGTTCCTCGGCGACGAGGTCTACCTGCAGGCCGGCGCGCCGCTGCCGCCGGCGGCGGCGTACGAGGGGTTCGCCATCGCCGAGGACGGCATCGGCCTCGTCCGCCGGTTCGAGGACGGCTGGGGGGAAGCGCTGCGCCGCCGGCGCGCGATCCGGCCCGCCCGCCGGCTCACCGTGGTGACGGGGGAGCTGTACGCCCCGCGCCTGGCCGCGCTGCTGGCCGCGCTACCGGGCGGCGGCGCGCGCGTCGCGAGTGTCCCCAACCGGTTCTTCGGCGGCAGCGTGGCCGCCGCCGGGCTGCTCACGGGCCAGGACATCCAGCGCCACCTCGCGACGTGCCACGATCCCGGTGAGGGCGTGCTCGTGCCCGCGGTGGCGGTGCGCGACGGCGAGGGCGTCTTCCTCGACGACATGACGCCGGTCGACCTGGAGCGCGTCCTCGACGTTCCGGTGAGGGTCGTGGCGCCGGAACCGGGCGCGCTCCTGCGCGCCCTGCTCGAGCGCTGAGCGTGGCGCGCGCCGCGGCCGCGGGGGGCGCGCCGCTGGCGCGCCCGGTCATCGCGATCGTGGGCCGGCCCAACGTCGGCAAGTCCACGCTCTTCAACCGCCTCGTCGGCCAGCGGCGCGCGCTGGTGCGCGACGTCCCGGGCGTCACGCGCGACCGGCTCTACGGCCAGGTGGCCTTCGAGCGCTGGCAGGCGACGGTCGTGGACACCGGGGGCTTCGATCCCTCCTCCAGCGAGCCGCTCGTCGAGGGCGTGCGCCGGCAGGTCCTGATCGCCGTGGAGGAGGCCGATCTCGTGCTCTTCGTCGTGGACGCCCGGGTCGGCGTGACGGGGCTCGACGAGGAGATCGCCGGGGTCCTGCGCCGCACGGCACGGCCCGTCGTCCTCGTCGCCAACAAGGTCGACGCCGGGGGCGGCGAGGTCCTGCTCGCCGACCTCTACCGGCTCGGGTTCGGGGAGCCGGTCGCCGTGTCGGCCGAGCACGGGCGGGGCGTCGCCGAGATGCTCGAGGCGCTGCGCGACCGGACGCCGGCGCCCGACGCCATGGCGCGCACGGCGGCGCCGACGCGGATCGCCGTGATCGGGCGACCGAACGTCGGCAAGTCGTCGCTCGTGAACGCGATGATCGGCGGCGAGCGCGTCCTCGTCCACGACGCGCCCGGCACCACGCGCGACGCCGTGGACACCGCCTTCGAGCGCGGCGGCCGGCCCTACCTCCTGGTCGACACCGCCGGCATCCGGCGCAAGGGACGCGTCAGCGAAGCCCTCGAAAAGCTCGCCGTCGTGATGGCCCTCAAGAGCCTCGAGCGCTGCCAGGTGGCGGTGCTCGTGCTGGACGCGACCGAGGGCCTCGCGGCCCAGGACGCCCACATCGCGGGATACGCGCACGAGGCGGGGCGGGCCGTGGTGCTCGTCGTCAACAAGTGGGACCTGGTGCCGCCCGGCATGGTGCGCCGCGCCGAGGTGGTCGACCAGCTGCGCGAGCGGCTGCCGTTCCTGGACTTCGCGCCGGTGTGCTTCACCTCGGCGACTCGCGGCGAGGGCATCGACGAGCTGTTCGTGGTGGTCGACCGGGTCGCGGCCGCGGCCCGGCGGAGGGTGCCGGCCGCGGAGGCGACGGCGGCCCTGAAGGATGCGGTGGCGCGACGTCCCGCGTCCGTCCGCGGCGAGCCGCTCACGGTGCAGTCGGTCTCGCAGGTGAGCGCCGAGCCGCCGACCTTCGCGGTGCGGGTCAACCACCCGGACGAGGTGCACTTCTCCTACGCCCGCTATCTGGCCCGGTCGCTGCGGCGGGCGTTCGGCTTCGAGGGCTCGCCGATCCGCCTGTCGCTGCGGAAGGCGCCCCGCACCCGGGGGCGCCGCGGAGCGCGGCGCTGAGCCTTCCACCGCGCGGGCGAGCGGTGCGGGTCGGACTGGCCCTCACCGTCCTCGTCGCGGGCGTGCTGGCGGCGCTCCTCGTCGGCACGCGGTGGCGCGAAGGTCTTCTGGGCTGGCTTGCGGCCGGCCGGGAACCGTCGCCGGAGGCGAGCCGGGCGGCGGGGCGCGCCGACAGCGAGGATGCGCTGCTGGAGCCGCCGGGACAGCTCCGGATCACGCTCGCCGATCGGCTGCCCGCGCGGCTGCCTGCCGAGGGCGTGCCGGAGGGCTGGGCGCTGTGGACGTTCGCCGGCGCGCCCTCCATGGAACTCCTTCGCGACGGCGGGCGGGTGGCGCTGCGCCTGCGCAGCGATCGTGCCTCCTTCGCCCTGTACCGGGACGTGGTGGTGGACCTCGACGAGCGCCCGGTCCTGTCCTGGTCCTGGAAGGTCGTGCAGCTGCCCCGGGACGCCGACGTGCGGGACCCGGCCAGCGACGACCAGGCGGCGCAGCTCTACGTGATCTTTCCGCGCTGGCCGTCGCCCCGCACGAGCAGCGACGTCATCGGCTACGTCTGGGACAGCCGGGCCCCCGTGGGCACGATGCTGCCGCATCCCCGGGCGCCGAACGTGCGAATCGTGGTCGTGGACTCGGGCACCGCGCAGCTGGACCGGTGGGTGCAGCACGAACGCAACGTTGCCGAGGACTTCCGGGTCCTCTTCGGGCGCCGGCCGCCGCGGGTGGGGCAGGTGGCCCTCATGATCGACAGCAACGACACCCAGGCCGCCGCCGAGGCCTTCTTCGGCCCCCTGACGTTCGGAGGGGCCGGTTCCGCCCGCTTGGAAAGCTCGGAAAACTCA
Source organism: Candidatus Methylomirabilota bacterium (assembly GCA_025922915.1). Lineage (GTDB taxonomy): Bacteria > Methylomirabilota > Methylomirabilia > Rokubacteriales > CSP1-6 > JAICGY01. Next base: position 7,800 of record JAICGY010000160.1, read on the forward strand.
ATCGCTGTGCTACGATGACCCGCATGATCCAAGCCAGATTCCTAGCCGGGAGGATCGCGTGACCGACGACCACGACGATTTGACGACGCCCGACGTGGAACCGGACGGATTCGACGAGGAGGCGCCGCTCCGATCGATCTTCACGACGGCGTGGTTTCGGGTCCTCGTCGTGGTGATCGCGGTGAGCGGGCTCGGCGTCATCGCCACGCCGTACCTGCTGGACTGGCTCAACCCCCCGCCGCCCGCGGTGGCGACCGTGCCGCCGGCGGCCGTCGTCGCGCCGCCGACGGAGCCGACGGTCGGCACCACGACCGTGCTGCCCGCACCGCCGGCAGGGCCACCGGCCCAGGACAGGCCCGTGGCGCCTGCCGGCGAGCCCGCCGCCGTCGCAGATCGTGTGCCGGCCCGTGAGCCGTCAGTACCGGCAGCCGACCGGGCGCCGGCCGTGGTGCCCGAGACCGTCGCGACACCGGCGCCCGTCGACACGGTGAAGCCGAAGCTGGCGCCGCCCGCGCCAGCCCGGGCGGCGACGAAGCGCAAGGCCATGGCGAAGGCCGAGGCGACGCCCGAGCAGCCGGCGGTCGAGGTGCCGGCACGGACGGCGGCGGTCACGACCGCGAGCGCCGGGAGCGGTACCTGGTGGGTGCAGATCGGGTCCTTCCGTGACGAGGAGAGCGCCCGGCGACTGGCGGCGCGGCTGCGGGAGCAGAGCTTCACCGTGGCGGAGTCCGTGCGGTCGGCGGCGCCGGCTCCCGCGAAGGCCGCGAGCGGGCCCGACCGGTACGACGTCTACGTGAGCGGCTTGCCGGCGGCCGAGCTCATCCAGCGGGTCACCGGGCGCGGGCTGAGCGCGGAAGGGGCGGGCACCGACTCGGTCGTGGTGCGCCCGAGCCTGCCGCTGCGGGAGGCTGTCATGCTGTCGAAGGATCTGGCCGTCAGTGGCCTGAGGGTCCAGGTGAAGCGCGCGCAGCGGGCGGGTGCCGCCACCGCGCCGCCTGCCGAGGCGACTGCTGAAGAGACGTGGCACCGTGTCCGGATCGGTCCGTTCCCGGATCGCGAGGCCGCGCAGACCGCGCTCCAGGACGCCCAGGCCAAGGGCTACAA
>JAICGY010000161.1 GCA_025922915.1 Candidatus Methylomirabilota bacterium
AGCGCGACCAGGCCGAGGCGCCGTCGACCCGCGCCGCCTCGTAGAGCTCGAGCGGGATCGTCTGCAGGCGTGCGAGCACGCTCAGGACCACGAAGGGCGTGAACTGCCAGACGCTGACGGCGACCAGGGTGGTCATCGCCCAGTCCGCGCTGAGGAAGGCGATGGGCTGGCGCACGAGCCGCCAGGCGACGAGCAGGTGGTCGACGAGGCCGAACGTCTCGTTCAGCAGCCAGCGCCAGACGATGATCGCCACGATGGTGGGGATCATGTAGGGGAAGAGCACGAGGGCGCGGACGAGGGTGCGCCCGCGGAAGGCCTGGTGGAGCACCAGCGCCATGGCCACGCCGAGGACGAGCTGGAGCGCCGTCGTGCCCGCGGCGTAGACGAGCCCCTTCCCCAGGCTCTCCCAGAACTCCGGGTCCCCGAGGAGGTAGGCGTAGTTCCCGAGGCCGATCCAGCGCTGCTCGGGGAAGAACGAGTGCTTCTCGAAGAAGCTCAGCCAGATGGCGTACCCGACGGGGTAGGCGATGAGGGCCGCGATCAGGAGCAGGGCGGGCAGGATGCCGAGGAGGCCCGCCCGGGCGGCCGACGTCACTACCGCTTCAGGTAGCCGCCCCGCTGCAGGAGCTCCTCGACGCGCTTCTGGGCCTTGGCGGCCGCCTCGGCCGACGGCATGCCCTTCACGGCGTCCATGACCATGTCGACGATGATGCCGGAGCCCATGACCTCGAGGAGGTACGGCCGGTTGAGGTCGTTCCACTCGGTGACCAGGATCGGCTTGACCCAGTCGTTCTTGAAGTACTTCTCCTGCATGTCGACCCACGGCCGCCACTTGCGGATGGTGGGATTGTCGCCGTACTTCGCGCTCCGGAAGGTCGACTTCGTCATCGGGGTCAGGTGGATCGGCACCGTGTGGAGGTACCGGATGTAGTTCTCCTCCTTGAAGAGGAACTTCAGGAACTCCACCGCCTCGTCCCCGTGCTTGGCGTCCTTGAAGACCATCCACGGCTCGCAGTCGAGCTGGGCGGCCGGCGCCTTGCCGGAGGGCCCCACCAGCTTGTCGGCGACGGCGAAGTGCTCGGGGTTGGCCAGCTCCTTGGGCGCGTACTTCTCGATGTAGCCGACGCCGCGGCCGTAGGCCTGGTAGAGCATGGCCGCCTTGCCGTTGGCGAGGTTCGCGAAGGTGTCGAGGTAGCCGTGGCCCGTCCACCCCGGCGGCAGCACCGTGTTGAGCTTCTTGTAGAAGTCGAGCAGCTCGATCACGGGCTTCTCGGTGAGCGTGGGTCGCCCCTCGGCGTCGAAGAGGCGCCCGTTGTTCGTCTTGAGCAGCTCGCCGACCCCGATGTTGATGAAGAGCGGCGCCCCCGTCATGGTGAGGCCGTAGCGGACGACCTGCCCGTCCTTCTCCTCGCGCAGGCCCTGGGCTACGCGGATCAGGTCGTCCCACGTGCGCGGCACCTGGAGCTTCTTCTCGGCGAGCAGGTCCTTCCGGTAGACGAAGACGGACGAGGCCGGCGAGTGGCCGACGCCGTAGTAGCGGCCATCGCGGTAGCAGAGGTTGCGGAAGGCGTCGACGAGGTTGTCCTTGCCGATGGCGTCCACCAGGTCGTCGAGCGGCCGGAGCAGCCCCTTGGCCGCGAACGAGACACAGGTGATGGGCTGTCCGTGCGAGGCATCGGGCGGGGCGCCGGCGGCGAGGGCGGCGGTGAGCCGCTTCTCGAGGTCGCCCCACGCCAGGCCCTCGATCTTCACCGAGACACCCGGCCGCGTCTTCTCGAACTCGGCGGCGATCTGGTTGAGCACGGCGAGCGTCTGGGCCTCGGTCTCCGTCTGCCAGATCCGCACGACCTTCTGCGCGTGCGCGGGGGCGACGAGGGCGAGGCCGAGAGCGGCAGTGAGCACGGCAACGAGGAGGCGGCTCATCGTGACCCTCCAGTGCAGCCGACGTGACGGACCGAGCCGGCGTCGACCCGGCTCCTGACGATGGCTGAACGTAGGAGAACGCGCCGCCACTGTCAAGCACGCCGGCCCCACGCGGACCAAGCCTCCGGGGTCGGGCGAAGGTGCTCGAGCAGGAACGCCCGCAACCGCGCTTTCATCTCGTCCGGCATCGCCACCCGGTTGACGTCGGCGGTCGGGTTGCGGGTCCGGCGGTACGTGTCGAGGTAGGCGACGCAGGGCGCGCAGTCGCGCCGGTGAAGCTCGAGCTGGGCGATCGCGCGACAGGGTTCACGACGGGCGAGGGCGATAGAAACCCGCTCCTGATCGGGGATGGAGGTGAGGCGTGTTTCGCGACCGGTCCGCGGCGTTATTGTGCAGGGATGATCCTCGGCCTGCTCCTCGCCGTGGCCCTGGCCTCGGCCTGCCAGCAGACGGGCTCGGGACCCCGGGCCCGTCCCGGCTTCCCCGCTGCCGACCGGCCGGTCGCGACCATCGTCGCGGCCGCGTACTCCGACGAAGCCACCCGCGACGCGCATGGCGAAGCCGAGCGGGTCATGGACCGGCTGGGCATCGCTCCGGGGACGCAGGTGGCCGACATCGGCGCCGGCGATGGCTACTACACGGTCCGGCTGGCTCGGCGCGTCGGCTCCTCGGGGCGGGTCTATGCCACCGACGTCGAGGCCACGCACCTGAAGCGGCTCGAGGAGCGGCTGCAACGGGAGGCGATCCGCCGGGTCACTCCCGTCCTCGGCGGCGCGGGGGACCCGAACCTGCCGCGCGGCAGCATCGACGTGGCCGTCCTCGCTCACGTGTACCACGAGATCGCGCGCCCGTACGAGTTCATGTACCGTCTACGCGCGGCGCTGGCCCCCCAGGCCCGGGTCGGGATCGTCGAGGTGGACAGGCCGACGCAGGACCATGGAACGCCGGCGGCCCTGCTGCGGTGCGAGCTCGGCGCGGTCGGATATCGTCTGTCGTCGTTCACCTCGCTCGCACCGGCGGACGGGTACCTCGCGATCTTCGTCCCTCCGCAGGTCCTCCCCCGGCCCGACGCGATTCGACCCTGTCGACAGTGAGCGCGGCCACGGCGGCCGCCGCACCTGTTCGCGACGATCCGGTGTCCGACCGCGGGAGGAATCCGCGTCGGAGGTCCCATCACGACGAGTCGGTCTCTTGTCTATTGACGCCCGCGGGAAACGGACATATCCCTGGAGCCCGGTCGCCAACATCGGCCACTCGCGCGGGATTTCACACGGTTGTGACAATTGCGCGCCGGACAGCGGAGCAGGATCGCGTCGCCGCGGGGGGAGACACCGACATGGGGGACAGTGAGCGGCGAGCCGGCAGCCCGCGGGTCAGCGTCGTCATCCCCGCCTTGAACGAGGAGCAGGCCATCGGTTCCGTGGTCGACGAGGTGCCCCGCCGCTTGGCGGGCGAGATCATCGTCGTGGACAACGGAAGTACGGATCGCACGGCCGAGATCGCCGCCGCCGCGGGCGCCCGCGTGGTGCGCGAGCCCCGGCGCGGCTATGGATCGGCCTGTCTGGCCGGGGCGCGAGCGGCCCTCGACGCCGACGTGATCGTGTTCCTGGACGGCGATCGCAACGAGGATCCCCGGGAAATGGACCGCGTGCTCGCTCCACTGCTCGCCGGCGAGGCCCACCTCGTGATCGGCTCGCGGGTGCGGAGCGGGGCCCCCGCCGCCCTCACGCTCCAGCAACGGGTGGGCAACCGCGTGGTCACGACATTGCTGCGCGTGCTCTACGGTCTGCGCCTCACCGACATCGGCCCCTTCCGCGCGATCTCGGCACGCGTGCTCCACGACCTGGGCATGGAGCACCCGACCTACGGCTGGCCCGTCGAGATGATCGTGAAGGCGGCGCGGCGCGGCTATCGCATCGTCGAGGTCCCCGTGAGCTGTCGGCCCCGGGTCGGCCGTTCCAAGGTGGCCGGCACGCTGCGGGGCACAGTGCTGGCCGGCTACCATCTGCTCTTCACCACCATCCGCTACGCCTGGAGGCGTTGATGGCCTTTTCGGTCGGCATCGGGCTCACCAACGATTGCAATCTCCGGTGCCCGCACTGCTACCGGCCGGACCGGGCGGTCGAGCAGCTCACCCTCCATGACGTGCAGCGCGTCTGCGAGGCGATCTCGGTCCACTCGATGAACCTTGGCGTCGGAGAGAACGGGCTGCACGCCGACTACCAGGCGGTCCTGGACCATCTGTGGAGGCGAGCCATCAAGACGAGCATCACCTCCAACGGCCTCAGCATCCAGGCGCTGGAGGATGCCGCGGTCACGCGCTTCCACAGCATCGAGTTTTCCCTGGACTTCCCGACCGAGCGTGAGCACGACGGCTTTCGGGGGGCCGGTAACTGGCGCACCGTCCTGGGCGGCCTCGAGCGCTGCGTCGATCTGGGGGTCCCGGTGACCGTGACTGCCGTGATGATGAGCATCAACCACGACGGCCTGCCGGCCCTGGCTCGCCTGGCCGGACAGTTCGGGGCGAATCTGCGCGTCAACGTGTACCAGCCCTCCAAGACCGACCGGTTCACGCTGAGCTACGCCCAGTTCTGGACGGCGTTCCGCCGTCTGGCCGACACGACGCGGCTGGTGGCGACCACCGAACCAGTGCTGGCCGGGGTCCTCGGGATCGAGGACTTCAGCGGCTCGGGCTGTGGGCGCTCGACGGTGCGGGTGGCTCCCGACGGGCGGGTGTTGCCGTGCACCTATTGGCCGTCGAGCCGGATCCGCGTCGCCGATCTCGTCCGCCTGGGCGAGGCCATCGTGGATGCCCCGGAGTTCGCCGACGCCCGTCGCCGACCGCCGGCCTGCGAGGGCTGCCCCTGCCGCGGCGGCTGCGCCGCCCGCCGGGCGCTGAGCGGACGTCTGGACGGGCCCGACCCCTACTGCCCGTTCGCGCAGGGGGAACGGATCCGGCTCCACTGGGAGCGAGCGGTCACCCAGGATCTTCCGAAGCTGGGCAGCGCCTGCACGACGGTCGTCTCCGCGTGCTGAGGACACCACCTCTGGGCGTGGCGGTCCGGCCGGCCGTGGTTCCCGACCTGCCCCGTTCCCTGTATCTGGAGACCACCAACCGCTGTGACTCGGAGTGTCAGACGTGCATCCGCACGTTCGCCAGCCTGGAACCGCCCGCCGATCTGACGCTGGCCCAGGTCCAGGCGATCGTGGAGCAGTTGCCCGGGCTCGATCGGGTGGTCCTCCACGGCATCGGCGAACCCCTGCTGAACCGCGAGATCTTCGACATCGTGCACTGGCTCAAGACCCGTGTGGCGACGGTGCTCTTCAACTCCGATGCGATCAGCCTCACCGCCCCGCGCGCCCGGCGCCTGATCGAATCGGGCCTCGACGAATACCGCGTGTCCATGGACGCGGCGACCGCCGCGACCTACCGCCGGCTCCGGGGCGTCGAGCAGTTCGACCGCGTCGTCGGCAACGTGCGGCGCCTCGTGGAGCTCGAGCGCGAGCTCGAGCGGTCGACTCCGAAGGTGTCCCTGTGGTTCACGGCGACGCGGGCGAACCTCGAGGAGCTACCGGCCTTCGTGAAGCTGGCTGCCGGCGCGGGCATCCGGGAAGTCTATGTGCAGCGGCTCGTCTTCAACGGCCTCGGACTGGCCAGCGAAGAGAACGCGCTGCACCGCCGCCTGCTGGCGCGGGACCAGGCCGTGCTCAGCGAAGCGACCCATACCGCCGCCGACCTCGGCATCGCCCTGCGGGCGTCCGGCCTCACGACGCCGCTCGACAGCCTCAAGGGGGACGCGTCCCACCCCCGGCACTGGGCCGGCTGCCAGCGACCGTGGACGCTCGCCTACGTGACCGCCAACGGCAATGTCCTTCCCTGCTGCATCTCCCCCTGGGTGGCCCGTGACTACCGGGGGCTGGTGCTCGGCAACGCCTTTCGCGAGCGCCTCGCCGACATCTGGAACGGCGAGCGCTACCGGAGGTTCCGCACGGACTTCGAGAGCGACGCCCCTCCCGACCCTTGCCGTGGCTGCGGGCTGCTCTGGAGCATCTGAAGGGTGGCGGTGGACGCCCCGGCCGTCGGCCCCCGCGTGCCCGGCGTCGTGATCATGGCCAAGGCGCCACGTGCGGGCGACGTGAAAACGCGGCTCTGTCCTCCGCTCTCTCCCGGCGCGGCGGCGGCGCTCTATCGCTGCTTCCTGCTGGACAAGATCGAGCAGGTGCGCGCTCTCAAGGACGCCCGGCCGTTCGTCGCCTACACACCGGACGAGGCGCGGCCAGAGTTCGAGGCGCTGGCGCCGGGCTTCGCCCTGGTGCGCCAGCAGGGCGCCGATCTCGGCGCGCGGCTGCTCGGCACCCTCGGCGTCCTGCTCGGCGACGGTCACCCCGGCGCCATCGCGATCGACAGCGATACGCCGACGCTGCCGACGGCGTTTCTTCAGGAAGCGGTGGACCGGATCGCGGATCCGGCGGTCGACGTGGTCCTGGGGCCCACGGACGATGGGGGCTACTACCTGATCGGCATGCGGTCCCCGCGGGCCGAGCTGTTCGAGGCGATGGAGTGGAGCACACCGCGTGTGCTGGCCGAGACGCTCCGACGGGCGGCGGCCGCTGGATTGAAACTCGTCTGTCTGCCTCCCTGGTTCGACGTCGACACGCCGGACGATCTGACCCGACTGCGTGACGCCGTCGTCCGTCAGCGCGGCCCCGCCCCCCCGCACACCGCGGCATTTCTCAGGGAGCATGAACGATGACCCCCGCAGCGAAGAGGCTCACCCCGACCACCTGAGGCCGGCCGCTCTCGTCGCTCAGACCAGCCAGCGCACCATCCGGGCCAGGCGGTTGCCGCCAGCGGCGGCGCGGTCCAGGCGCGGCGCCAGGAAGGCGTCGACTCCCAGGCTGCGACCGGGGTCCGTCAGCAAGAAGAGCACGGGAAGCATGATCAGCATCGTGTAGGTCCAGACCCACTCGTGCGGCACGCTCAGAATGCCGATCGTGATGTTGGCGGCCATGCCGATGGCCACCACCGAGCCCAGCCGGGTGAACAGCCCCAGGATCAGCGTGACGCCGATGAAGGTCTCCGTGATCAGGGTCATCCAGCCGAAGAACGTCCAGTTCGGGATCATCACGTTGACGAGGAAGTCCTTGTAGGCGCCCACCGTCGGGTGCTGGATCTCCTGCTGGACCCAGTACCAGAGGCCTCCGCCCGACTTCCTGCCGAAGTCGTCCGACGGCACCTTCCACTTCGACTGCTGCCACCAGAGCACGCCGTAGACGATCCGGGCCAGCGCAAGTGGCCACAGCGGTGCCACCGCGGTGAGCCATCGGGTGGCCACGCCGAACCGGACCTCGCTGCGCTCATCCGAGACCATGCGTTCCCTCGGGATCACCGCCATGTTACCCCTCCGGGCGCCCGGATGTGTGCCCCCTCAACTCCTATGACACGCGGCGGCCGGGATCCGGTTCCCCCTCATCCTTCTCCAGGGAGGCCCCGGGGTCGGCGCCAGAGAAACGAAGAGGTCAGGCCGGCCCGTCCGGGGAAGGGTCGGCCCACCACGAGCCATGCGAGCAGACCGGCGGCCAGCGGCAAGGCCTCGACCAACCTGGCCCAGGCGGGAATGGTCCAGGGTTCGCGCAGGAAGAACGCGTAGGCGCACGCCACCGTGCCGGTGAAGGCGATCCAGGGCCACGAGGGCGCGACGGCCAGGAAGGGCACGAGCCACACCGCGTACCACGGAAAGACGTTGGGCATCAGGACGATGGAGCCGCCGATCAGGAGCACCGCCCGTTCGGCGAATGTCCCCCGTCGGGCCGCCGCCCACGCGACGAACACGACGAGGACGACCAGCGTGAGCGGCGGCCAGTCGATCAGCGACCGGACGAGTCCGTGGTTGAAGCTCTCCTCGACCAGATAGCGCGGGAGCGACCCGACCGCAGCCCATCCCAGCAGCAGGGGCACGAGATACCCGATGCCGACCGTCAGCGCGAAGAGCGCCAGCACGCGGGCGCTCCGCCGCCCCAGCAGCAGCGGCAGGAGCGCCACCGGGTAGATCTTCACCAGTGTGGCGAATCCCAGGAGCACCGCGGCGATCTCCCGCGTCCCCCTTACCACGGCCAGCGCGGAGGCCACGACCGCGAGGAGCACGAGGGCGTCGAGATGCGCGCTCCCCCAGAGCTCGACGAGCACGAGCGGATTCCAGGCGTAGATCGCGACACGCGCGGCCGACAGGCCTGAGGTCAGCAGCCAGACCAGTACCAGCCCCAGGGTGATGACCTCGGCCAGGGCAAGGCCGACCTTCATGGCCGCGACGCTGTCCGGCGCCACGGCGTCGACGAGCCGAAAGAAGAGCTGCGCTCCCGGTGGATAGATGGTCCGCCACGTCGGATGATTCAGTCGCGGGAAGATCGTCGTGTCCCGCAGCGGCTCGAGCTCCCGGGCCACGGGGGCGTAGGCGTACGGATCGATGCCGGCCCGGCCGACCCGAGCGTCCCACACATAGCGATACGCGTCCGTCGAGAGCGACGGGGCGGCCGGAAGGAGCACCAGCCGACATGCGGCGGCCACCACCAGGATGGCCACCAGCGCCCCGCGCCCCGGCTGCCGCACCCAGACGACGAGGCCCACCACGTAGCAGACGAAGGCGACGGAGAAGGAGACGAGGAACGTCCGGGGTGCCTCCACGAGGTTGGGAACGAGGCCGATCACGGCGCAGGCACCGAGAAGCCCTACGGCAGACAGAACCCGGAAAAGGTCAGCGGTGCCCGCCTTCACCAGGCCGCTGATGATAGCAGGCATTTGTCGATGGGTTTTCCGTCGCGCCCACCCCCGGCGTCCAGTGCTTGCCCGGGACGGCATCGAGCAGCTCGCGCGTGTACGGGTGCTTCGGCTCGCGGAAGATCTCCGTCGTCGGCCCCTGCTCGACGATCTCCCCCGCCCGCATCACCGCCACGCGGTCGCAGACCTGGGCGGCCACTCGC
>JAICGY010000162.1 GCA_025922915.1 Candidatus Methylomirabilota bacterium
GCGTCCTCGGTCGGGTCCGGGGCGCCGGTGGTCTCGTCGAAGTACCGGAACGGGGTGATGCCCGCGGTGTAGTTCGACGCCGCGTAGGCGTTGACGTTGTTCTTGTCGGCCAGAGACCGCTCGGCCACCGTGTCCGAGTCCGCGGCGCCCCACGTGAAGTCCGACGCGAGGATGTTGGCCGCAGCCTGGATCCCCGCGTTCAGCTCCGTGATCGTCGGCGATGCCGGGTTGGCCGGCTCGGTGGTCAGGACGGTGAACTTGGTCTTGCCGTCAGCGAGGCTGCGAGGCATGGGTCACTTCTCCTTCGCCGCAGCGTCGGCGGCCTTGGGTGCGGCGGCACTGCCGGTCGACGGCGCCGCGGGCTTGGTCTTGCGGAACGGCTTCCCGAGCTCGGGGTGATCGAGGAAGTGCTCCGGGATGCGGACCTCTTCCCCGGTGTCCTTGCGGTAGGCGGTGATCTTTGCCATGTGCTCGCCCTCCTCAGGGCATGGGGACAGGCCCACCGGAGGCGGGCTGTCATTGGGTGGTGGGTCAGACCGGGATTGACTCGACCCGGTACAGGTGCGCCTCGAAGGCGGGGTGGCGGCTGGTGTTCGGCAGATTGACGTCACGATCGACGCCCGCGTTGCCGAGCCCTTCCCAGCGGATCCAGGCCTTGCGCCCGGGGACAACCAGCGGCACGGGCTTGGTCGGCCCCAGCAGGGCCTTCCCCTTCGTCGCCCGGCCGCCCGCTGACTCCGCCGACTCCCCGACCGCAGTGACGCCGATCAGGAACGACAGGTCCGCGTTCTCGTCGAGCGGGGCGTCCGCTCCTGGCGCACCCGCAGAGGGCCACACCAGGAAGTACGGGTACGCGGTTGCGCCAGTGGCGTCGACCAGGTAGACCGTGTTGCCCAGTGGCGTCAGGTGTGCCTTGACGGCCTGCAGGTGCCCGATCACTCGAGCAGCCCTTCCAGGACGTCGCCGAGAGCCTTCTCGAAGTGCGGGATCTCGGCCTCGAGCGCGAGCTTGGGGTCCGGCACCGTGCCGCCACCGCGCGCGCCGCCGAAGTAGGCGATGTTCGCCAGGGAGCCGGGCTTGCCCTTGCGCGGCCCGATCTCCGCCTCGATGGCGCCCGCGCCGCCGCCCGCTCGGGACCCGGTGCCGAACTTCATCGAGTAGTCGATGGACCGGGTGATGCCCTTGAAGTGGTTCGATGACTGCATCTCGCGACGCAGCTGGGCCTTGATCTTGCCGGCGCCCTTGTGGACCACCGGCAGCACCTTGGACGCGATGCCAGAGCCGGCCGCCGTGAGGTCCTTCGAGAACGCGCGGAGTTCGTCGCTGTCAGCCACCGGACACCTCCTCGACACCGAGCCGGTAGGCCGTCGCCATGGTCTTGTGCAGCAGCGCGACGATGCGGTACCGGCGGCCGGCCAGATGCGGGTCGAGCGCCGCCGCCGTGATCTCCACGACGTGGCCGACCTTGGGGGCGTACGAACCGACCGGGATGTGGACGGCGTAGCGCTGCACCGTCATGGTCGCGCCGCCGGCCTCCGGGTTGGACTCTTGCGCCTCCCAGGTCTGGACCTTGGCGCGGCCCGTGAACAGCGGGTCGAGAGGCGTGGTGACTACGTCCGTGACCGGGTCGGTGACCGGGTCGCCCAGGATGCCGATCGTGCACGTGTCGAGCATGAGGGACTCGGCGATGCGGCGCCCGGCCTCCAGTGCGGCCACCGCCGTCATGGCAGCGGCACCCAGACGTCGGGGTGGACCCACTCGCCCTGGCCGGGCAGCGCCCCGCCTGGACGGATCGTCCACGCACCCTCGGCCCCGTCGGGGGTGAGCAGGGCCCACTCCTCGTCGGTGAGGAACAGCTCGCCGCGGCGGGTGTTCTCGTTGAGCCGGTAGTTGTAGTCGTCGATCCCCTCGGAGACCTTGCCGTCCGGGTTCTTCATCTTCCGGATGACAGCGTTGGCCTCGACCATCGCGACCACGGCGGCCGACGGGTTGCCCGCGGTCACCAGGTCGGCCAGGTCAGGGATGCGGGCGAGGATCAGCGCCTCGATGTCGCCCAGCCAGGCGTTCACCTGGGCGATCTCCTCGGGGTTGGTGATGGGGCGGCCGAGCCGCGTGCTCACGTCAGACAGGTTCGCGTACGTCACGACCGCCCCACCTCCTACTTCTCGGCGCCCTCAGGCTCGTCGTCGGACTTCGAAGCCGGCCGCTTGGCGCGGGTCTTCTTCGGCTCCTCGACAGGCTTGTAGCCCGCCGCGGTGTACCGCTCGACGAGCTCGTCCGGAACGTTGATCGCCACGCCTGAGTACGGCGTCCGCAGCGCGACCATGGGTCACGCCGCCGCGGCGTCGGTGAGCTTCGCGAAGTGCGCGATGTCGCGCACGCGGAAGCCGATCTCCACCTCGGCCCGGACGGCGAACATGTTCCGCTGCCAGAGGTTGATGGTGTTCGCGCCGTCGGTCAGCGTCGCCTGGTCGGCGAAGTCCACCGCGATGCCCTCGACCGAGCCCCAGTTCGCCGAGGACCAGTCGCCCGCGAAACCGATCTGAGCGGCCGTTCCTGCACCGCCGCCGTCGGCGTCGGCCAGGTACACGCCCTTGGACATGTAGACCGGCTGGCCCAGGAGCTGCGCCACGGATCCGCCCGTGTTGGGCGAGGCCGTGAACAGCGGCCGGCCGAAGCCGTCCACCGCGCCCAGGAGCAGGCCGCGACCCTGCGGGGCGATCGCCCAGCCGTTGAGCAGGCCGCCACCCGTGGCGACCGCCTGGTCGGCGGCGACGAGACCCTGGTAGGTGTCGCCACCGATGCCGACCGACGCGGCGCCGGAAAGCTTGTCGAAGTTCGAACCGGGGGCCGCGACGTTGCCGAACACGGTCTGGTCGAACTTCCGACCCAGCGCGCCGGGCAGCTTGCGGACGAGCTCGGCGTACAGGCGCGCCTTGTCCCGACGGAACTGGTTCGAGAACGGGACGATGACCGCGAGGGTGTACGGGGTCATGAGCTTGCTGCCCAGCGTGGGGCGCGAAACCGGCTTCTCGTCGGTCTCAGCGACCCACTCCGCCTCGGGCTCGCCCGTGATGATGTCCACGGTCACACCCGGGCCCGGGAGGGGGATCTGGGTGGCGAGCTGCATCGCAGCGGACGCCTCCTCGGCGGCCGACCAGATCTCTGCAGCGGCGACGGGGTCCAGGCGGACCCCCGCGGTAGTGCGGTTCACATCGATCCCAGCCATGGGGATCTCCTTTCGTGCCCTCGCGGGCGGTCAGATGCGGTTGGCGAACTGAGCGGCGAACCGGTCAGCTCCGGTGGCGGGAACCCCGCCGACCGCTCCTTGCGAGGGGTCGACCTTCGGGGACTTGGGGCCGCCTTGCGCGGCCAGGTACGGCTTCTTGGTGACGAGGTCCGCGATCAGCGCGGCCACCTCGTCCTCGTCGACGTTGCCGTCGTCGTCGACCTCGATTGCCTCGAGGTCCGTCTTGGGGATGAGCGCGAAGATGTCCGACAGCGCGGCGTCGTTGACGACGCCCTTCGCAGCGGTCTTGAGCTCCGCGCGCACGATGCGCTGGTTGGCCTTGGCGGTCGCCTCGCGCTGGATGCGCGTGGTGTCGTCCTCACCGGACTTCTCGGCCAGCTTCCGCTCAGCGTCCAGGCGCTTGGCCTTCTCGACCCGGAGCTTGTCCTTCATGCGGTCCAGGGCCTGCTTGCCCTTGTCGCCGAGCTCCTCGGCGCCGTCCGGCTCGCCGTCGTCGCCGTCGTCCGCTGCGGAACTGTCGGCGTCGTCCGAGGTGTCGGCGGCGGTTCCGTCTGCCGCGTCGAGAGCGGCGATGGTGTCCGCTGGGGTGGCGGGTGCGCCAGCGTCTGCTCCGGGGCCGTCGGTGATGAACATGAGCCGGCGCCAGCGGGCCGCCTGGTCGAGCGTGGACATAGGGTCTCCTTCGGGTCTCGCGTTGCGCGAGCGGGCCCGACCCTTGCGGCCGGGAAAACTGGGATCAGCGGACGCGCGTCGCGATGCCGTCGCGGATGATGAAGCCGGGCTGCGCGGGACGGATCCAGCCGTAGTCACGGAGCATCTGCAGCGCTTCCTCGCGGTTGCGCGCGCGGGAGTAGATGGTCTCGGGCATTAGCCGCACGTTCCTGGCCGACATGTAGCGGTCGCCCACCTTGCGGCGAGCATCACCACCGGCCACGCCAGCCGCACGCATAGCCCGGTAGGCCAGGCCCCGGCGCGTCGTGCCCTCGAGCGTGTACTTGATCCGCTCGTCGAAGATCTGCGCCGGCCGGACGCCAGATCGGTAGGCGTTGACGATCTGGATCGGGTCGGCGCCATCCTTGAACGCCTGTGCGTTGGCCTTGGAGCCGAGCGCCTTGGCCAGGTCGCGGTCGTCGAGGCTGTTGAGGTAGCCCTCGACGCCCGTGGTGACGTCGTTCGCGGCGTCCTCGGCCATGGGGATGTTCCGGCAGTCACAGCCAGGGTGTCGGTGGAACGCTTTCCGAGCGCTCGTCCACGAACCGGCCAGGATCACGCAGCGGCCACAGGACGGCGGAGTGAGCATCCGGACGTAGCCGGTGACCTGCCGAGCGTGCCCTGCCATCTTCTCGGCCGTGCGGCCCGTGTCCGAGAGGGCAGTGCCAGCCGCCATGGTCATGAACTGGCTGGCGTGCCGGAGAGCGGACGCTGGAGTCATGCCCGAGGCGACGCGCTCCTTGGCGTTGACGACCGCGGCGTACAGCAGGCCCTCGGTCGGGCGGCCGTCACCAGCCACGCCGACCAGGGCGGCCGGGTCGATCTGGTAGTCCGGCACCCGCACGGGCTGGTCGGTCTCCGCGAGCACCGCTGGCAGGTACGCCAGCGATCCGGCGGCTACCCGCTCCTGCGCCATGTCGAGCACCTCGAGCATCCGGGGCCCGAGAGTGAACCACGAGGGGTCGAAGTCGGTGCCCATGCGCCTCCACAGCCGACGGAGCGCCGACAGGGCGGCGGTGATCTCCTTGCGCTGGGTCCGGCTGTACTCACTCGCCGATGACGGCAGGGATTGAAGCGGCATCCGCCGCCTCCTTCTCGCGCTGGCCCCGGATGTACGGGTCCGTCTCTTCCGCCTCGAGCAGCTGCAGGGCCCGAGCGATCTTCGTCGGCGACCAGCCCAGCTCCTCCATCGCCATCTCGCGCGGGATCAGGGGGCGGCCATTGACGTCCGTCGAGGCGTAGAGCTTCACCACGGCGTCTGTGCGGGCTGCGACGGTCGGCGTGCCGGCGTCGTACCAGAGCGTCTCCAGCTGCTCCAGGTCCTTGTTCCAGGAACCCGTCTTGATCCGGTCCGCGATACGCAGCACCTCGGCGTCGGACTGACCCAGGGCGACCTGGTCCCGCTCGGCGATCTTTACCAGGCGGGACTCGCGCGAGCGGATCGCGTCGGCGGAGGCCGCATCGTCGGCGGCCAGGCCGAAGTAGTTCGGCGGGAGGCCCGACGTGCCCGACGCGAGCCGGGCGTACAGGTCCATCATCCGCTCGAAGTTCTGCATGTCTGACGAGTCGAACTGGAACGTCTTCGCGTCCTTGTTGCCGAGCGCCCACACAGCACCGAAGTAGGACTCCCACGCCGTGAGCGGCTTGCCGTCCGTGCCGACGAAGTCACCCTTCGTCGCACCGAGCACGCCACGCTGCGGGACCGCGTGCGTCTCCTGGCCCAGCTGGGCGTTGGAGATGTTGCGGGCCGCGGCGTCCGTGATCGGGACGACGTCCTCCATCGCAGAGACACCCTGCAGCGACCGGTGCTGCGGGATCGTCGTGCGCCGGCGCCGGAACGTCGGGACCACTGGGACGCGGCCGAGACCATGCTCGTCGACGTCGGTGACCATCCAGCCGCCGTCGCCGGACAGCCACCGGGTCTCGTTCTCGAGGTACCAGGTGGCGCGCTTCGCCTGCCCGTTCTCGACGTCGTACAGGCGCAGGGCCTCCACGACCTGGTTGGTGCGAGGGTCGCGGCGGGTGATGATCTGCCGCGGCGACTCCACCGTGATGCGCTCGGACCCGTCCGGCTCGGCGCCCACGCACTTGTACGTGCGGCCGTAGACCAGGTAGTCGACCCGGGCCATCAGGTCTAGGTCGACCATCCCGTTGCGGACCCACGTGGCGTACAAGTCCTCGTCGCCGACATCGGAGCCCGGCAGGCGGAAGCCCTTCACATCCAGACGGTCAGCGATCGCGTCCACCACCACGCGCGGCCAGTTCACGATGACCGTGAACCGGGCGAGCTCCGGAGGGATCGCCAAGCCCAGGACCTCCAGGCGCTGCTGCCCGTCGTAGTAGGCGTCCGCGGTGTCGAGCGTCGGCTGTGCGAGGGTCAGCTCGTTCTTGAGGCGGTCGAAAGCGGCCGTCTCTTCGGAGGTCAGGGCACGCGCCACGGTGGGACCTCCTATCGGAAGACGATGATTCGGTTGTCCTGCTTTTCCCAACCCTCAGCACGCTGGTCAGCAGCAGCCTCGTGCGCGAGCACGTCGGCCATGAGGATGTCGATCTTCTGCGTCTCGGCTGGCTTGCCGAGGATGTACTTGTCGCCCGGCTTGGCGACCTTCCTGGCCGCCAGAGCGTGGAGCTTCACCGTCTCGTCGCCGTCGTGCGTGGTGACCTTCTCGGCCGTGTCCTCGAGGAACCGGACCAGGGCGTCGAACATGCGGTTGACCTGGTTCGTCGGCCACACCACGACGACGTCGTCACCGTGCTCCGTGGCCCACTGGTCGGCTTGCGTCTCCCAGTGCCGCGGGTCCACATAGAAGCGGGCCACGTCGAAGTACGCCATCACCTCAGCGACAGCCGCCGTTACCTCGCTGCGCGGGATCCGGCCGTCCCACTCCTCCGGGTTCCAGAACGTCGGCCGCTTATCCGGCCCGTAAGTCGGGGTGAAGCGGTAGCCGTCCCGGGTCTCGGCCCGCAGCGCCGTCCAGTCACCTGAACGGGAGCCGTCGAAGCCGAGGGAGATCGGCTCGTTCTTGAGCACCTTGCGGACGGTCCCGTCGTGCGCCTTGGCCCAGTCGGTCGCGTCCCACAGCTTCTCTGGCATGTACGAGCCGAGGCCCTGCACGAGCCGGTTGCCGTAGAACCGCTCAGCCTGCGTCGGATCGGTCTCGACGAGCTCGGCCGCTTCTGCGTCGATCCCGGCGACGTCGACCCACGGAGAGTCCGCGTATACGTGCTGGTGGATCTTGTGCCGCTCCCGCTTGTTCCCGTACGACAGGTCCGCCGGCGGCTTCCGGTAGTACCGGAAGATGTCCTTCGCCCTGGACTGGAACGCGATCTGCGCGGCACTGTTCTCCATCGGGTCCCACGGGTTCGTGAGCTCGATCGTGCGGCCCTGCATGGCCGCGATGCCGCGGCGCATGGTCTGCCAGGTGTCCAGCACCTTGTTCCGCGCCGTGTACAGCCCCGACTCATCCCCGAGCCCGCCCGTGAGGGGCTGGCCCAGCTTCGACTTCGCGGCCGCCGACAGCGGCTGGATCTTCCCGCGGTTCGGGAGGCGGATGAAGCCCTCGCGCACGTGCACAAACTCCGACAGCGGGCCGTTGTGGATCATGGTCTGCAGCGGCTCGTAGACGTTCGCCGTCTGCGTCTCCGCGTAGGCCAGCAGGCCCAGGAGCGACTTCCGCCGCGGGGCGCCCATGGCCTCGCCGGGCTGGTACTCGTACTCCCAGCCGCAACCGCAGCCGTGGTCCTCGCAGCGGTACCGTTCGCCGCCGCCGGCCCAGCCTGCGAACAGGCACGGGCCCACACCCTCGAACAGGAGCATGCCCGCGCCCCACGGCGACTTCCCGCACTTCTGCGGGCCGACGATCACGGAGCGGCGATACATGAATGGGGCGACCAGCCGGCGTGAGTCCACGACAGCGTCCGGGAGGATCCGGTAGTGGTTCGTCGTGCAGAACAACTGCCAGCCGTTGAAGACGAGCTGCTCACCCTCGTACACGCCACCAGGCACCTGGCAGTGGGCCTCGATCCAGTCTGTGGCGAGGAAACCGAGCGTCTGGAGCTTATCGAAGTCGAGGGTCAGGTCATCAGCCACCGACGACGGCGATGCGGTCGCGGGACGACTGCCGCTTCGGCTCGGCGGGTGCGTCGTCGTTCGACTCGGCACGGCGCGAAGCGAGCTCGTCGACGGCCACGGCCCAGCCCATCTCAGCCAGGCCCGCGGTCGTCATGCCGATCTGGTCGGCGAACCGGTGCAGTTGGCCCAGGAGGGCAGCGCCTGCGTCCGGAGCTTCACAGCGGACCAGGGTGCGGCAGTACATCGCCACGGTCGGGACCCGCCACGACTCCGAGGGTATCGACCAGGCGCAGGCCTGCGGAGTGCTCCACAGGCCGTTCCAGACGGTCAGCTCACGGTCGGACGGGTCGGTCAGCGGCCAGTCGGGGATCGGGCCGGTGTAGCCCTCAGCCGGCAGGGCCGTCAGCTTGTAGCCACGGCGGTCAGAGCGGCCCGATGTCGGGTCAGCCTTCGGGCCGGAGCGGTTTCGTGCGCCACCTCGAGTCATCGGTCATCACTCCATCGCTGCCGCCTTGCGCGGCTTCGATCGACCCACCTTGCGTGGGTCAAGAAAAGGTCGAGCGGGGTTCTAGACCGAACGGTCTGAACCCTCCGCACATCCGAGAGCCCTCCCCGGCGGTCCGCTGTGGAACCGATTAGGGGTCCCCCGGTGGGGGTCTGGTGGGCACTCGGTCAAGTCTTGGTCAAGCAGCGGGGATGGTCACCGCGCTCGGTTCGATGCAGCGGCCCCTCGCCGCCCTCCATCGGAGGTGTTGCAGTCCACGCACTGCGGTCCGAGGTAGCCGCCGTTCACATGGTCATGCCCGAGCTGCCACACACGCCC
>JAICGY010000163.1 GCA_025922915.1 Candidatus Methylomirabilota bacterium
CCAGATCCCCGTAGCGATCCCAGCGGCGGATCGGGGCGAGCACACCGTCGATGTCGAGAAAGATCACCCGTCTCACGGGGACCTTCTACCGCGAGCGGGGCTCCGCGACGAAGAGGGGGATCTGGCGTGCGGTCTTCGCCTGGTATTCCTCGTACGGCGGGTATGCCGCGACGGCGAGCTGCCACAGCCGCGCCCGCTCGGTCTCGTCCGTGACCTCGCGGACCCGCATCGCCTGCACCGTCGTGTGGTCGCGGAGCTCGATCGCCGGGTTCGCGCGCAGGTTGTGCACCCAGACGGGATCCTTCGGCGCGCCCCCCACCGAGCCGACGAGGACGTAGCGGGCGCCGTCCTTGACGCGCATCAGCGGGGTCTTCCGGATCGCGCCGGTCTTGTTGCCGGTGTGGGTCACGATGATCACCGGAAGCCCGGTGTCGCGGAGCGTGGTGCCTTCGG
Source organism: Candidatus Methylomirabilota bacterium (assembly GCA_025922915.1). Classification (GTDB taxonomy): domain Bacteria; phylum Methylomirabilota; class Methylomirabilia; order Rokubacteriales; family CSP1-6; genus JAICGY01. The sequence continues at coordinate 454 of JAICGY010000163.1, forward strand.
TTCCACCACTCCGCTCGTAGAGCTCGACCTGGTCGCGCACCCACTGCCGGGGGCTGGGAACGTAGTCCGGCACGGCTTCCTCCTCGTGAGGTGGTGACGTAGCATAGCCGACCGTGATCTCCGCCGGGAATCCCTCACGATCGCTCCCGGCGCGGTACAGTAGTCCCACTGCGAGGTGACCATGCGCAAGACGATCACGGGCACCGGCGGCATGCTGCTGGTCCAGACCCTCAAGGACGCGGGCGTCGACTACCTGTTCACCAACCCGGGCTCGGCGGAGACGGGCATCTTCGCGGCGCTGGCGGAGACCGAGGACCCGCGTCTCGTCGTCGGCAAGCACGAGGGGCTCGTGGCGGCGATGGCCGACGGCTACCATCGCCTCAGCGGCAAGGTGGGTGTGGTGATCGCCCACGTGATGGGTGGCTCCTACCAGCTCGCCGGTCAGCTCTTCAACGCCCAGGTGGCGGGCTCCGCCGTGCTGGTCATCGCCGGCGACTGGGCCTCCGAGCTACAGGATTACCGCGGGCTGGCGCCCTTCCCCGGGCTGAGCCAGGCGGAGTCGATGCGGCCGATCACGAAGGAGGCGCGCTGTGCCTACCAGGTGCACGCCGACGGCGCGGCCATCCCGGTGGCGACCGTGCGGGCGCTGCGCGAGGCGACGACGCCGCCGACGGGGCCGGTCTACCTCTCGATCAGCGCCGCGCTCCTCAACCGCGAGGGGCTGGAGGCCCGGATCGGCGAGGGGGCGGGCTACCGCATCGAGCCGCCCGGACCGGCGCGGCCGGCGACCGTCGAGGGGATCGCCGAACGGCTGGCCGGGGCGCGGTGCCCGGCCCTGATGTTCGGCGACGATGTCTGGCGCGGCGGCGCGGCGGCCGAGGCGGTGCGCCTGGCCGAGACCCTGGAGGCGCCGGTGTTCGCGAGCCGGCAGATCTTCGCGAACTTCCCGAACCGGCACGCGCTCTACTGCGGGATGTACCCGGTGTCGAAGGACTTCGAGAAGGTCACCGGCCTGAGGCCCGACCTCCTCTTCATGGTCGGCTGCCAGGGCGTGCACGGCGGCGTCGACGAATCGAGCGTGATCCAGATCGGTCCCAACCCGGTTCTCATGGGTCGGCACTACCCGCTCGACGTGGCCGTGCAGTGCGAGCTGCGCGACACGCTGCGCGCGCTCACCGAGGCGCTGCCGCGCCGGCCGGGCGCCGAGGGCTGGGCGCGCCAGCGGGGGAAGGTGCGCGCGTACGCGCGGACCCTGATCGAGCGCGAGGAACGGCTCGTGCGCGACCACGCGGACGACGCCATCGTCCATCCCGCAGTGCTGGAGGCGCAGCTGGCCGCGATGCTGGGCCGCGAGACGGTGATGGTGCAGGAGAGCTCGACGGCGCGCACGGCGCTCATCCCGTTCGGCCACGAGGGGATGACGTGGACGCGCAGCGGCGGGGGCTCGCTGGGCTGGGGCGTGGGCGCGGCCATCGGGGCCAAGCTCGCGGTCGGCCACGCGCGGCCCGTGGTGCTGCACCTCGGCGACGGCGCCCTGACCTACAGTGCCAGCGGCTTCTGGACGATGGCGCGCTACCGGACGCCGATCCTCACGATCGTGTCCAACAACGAGACCTACCAGATCGTGCGCCACAACTGGGCGAACCAGATGCCCGACAGCAAGATGGTGCGCGACGGCAAGTACCCCGGCCTCTTCCTGGGCGATCCGCCGACGGACTACGTCGCGCTCGCGCGGGCGCAGGGCGTGGACGGCGAGGCCGTCACCACCGTGAAGGACCTCGAGCCCGCGCTGCGCCGTGGGCTGGACGTCGTCACCAGGCAGCGGCGGCCGTACCTGCTCGACGTCACCGTCGCTCGCGAGGGCGTGGGTGCCGACGCGAGCTGGTACGACGACTGGGAGATGTGATCGCGGCCCGACGCGGGGCGCCCGTGCCCCAACGCGATGCATCCGCGCCCCGGTGCTCCACCACGTCCCGTCCGGGTGCCGCACAACCAGGCGGATTTGCGGCGCGAGCTTCTCGGACGAACCGGCACTCCGGATGCATGCGTTCGCCCGCGTTCGAGCGGTGGACGAGCAAGCGCGGGACGGGAGGGCGCGATGGACTGGTGGTCGGAGATCGACGACGAGATCCTGCGAACGCTCGGGCACAACGGGGGCGCGATGGAGCCGGCCGAGCTCGGCGTGGCGCTCGGCATGTCCGAGGCAGCTGTCTGCTCGTGTCTGGCGATGCTCGCCGCTCAGCACAAGGTGCGCATCACCGCTGTCGCGCCGGTCTCCGAGCCGGCGTGCGTGCGAGCAGCGTAGGGAGCTTGGGAGCGGTCACAGGGCGAGGTACTGCTGGCGGATCGACTCGTCCTCGCGAAAGGCGCGGGCGGTGCCCTGGAAGCGGATGCGGCCCTTCTCGACCACGTAGACGCGGTCGGCCAGCGCGAGGCTGAAGTCGACGTTCTGCTCGGCGAGCAGGATGGTGAGGCCCTCGCGCTTGAGGCGCCCGATCTGCTCGCCGAGGTGATGCACGACGAGGGGTGCCAGGCCTTCCGAGGGCTCGTCGAGCAGCAGGAGCTCGGGGTTCCCCATGAGGGTGCGGGCGATGGTCAGCATCTGCTGCTCGCCGCCCGACAGCACTCCCCCCTGGCGGTCGCGCAGCTCGCGGAGCTTGGGGAAGAGCTCGAACACCCGGTCTTCCGTCCAGCGGCCGCCGGCGCCGCGGCGGGCGACGTCGAGATTCTCCCCCACCGTGAGCTCGGCGAAGATCCGGCGGTCCTCGGGCACGAAGCCGATCCCGAGCCGGGCGATGCGATGAGGCGGACGCCCGGCGATGTCCTGCCCCTTCCAGCGCACCCGCCCGCGCCCGGGCGGGGTCAGGCCCATGATCGTGCGCATCGTCGTCGTCTTGCCGACGCCGTTGCGCCCGAGCAGGCACACGCACTCGCCGGCCGCGACCTCCAGCGATACGCCGAAGAGCACCTGCGAGAGCCCGTACGACGTGTAGATCTCCTCGACGGCGAGGAGGGGCGGCGCCGTCACCGGATCTCCCCCAGGTAGACCCGGCGCACGCCGGGGTCGCGCCGGACGTCGTCGGGCGACCCGTCGGCGATGACGCGACCCTGGTGGAGCACGGTGATGTGGTGAGCGATCGAGAACACCACACCCATGTCGTGCTCGGTGAACAGGAGCGTCAGCCGGCGCTCGCGCGCCAGCCGCTCGATGAGCGCGATCGCCTCGCGCGTCTCCGCCGCCGACATGCCGGCCGTCGGCTCGTCGAGCAGCAGGATCTCCGGCTCGAGGGCGAGCGCGATGCCGAGCTCCAGCTGCTTCTGGCCGCCGTGCGAGAGGAAGCCCGAGACGTCGTCGGCGCGGTCGAGGAGCCCGACCGCGGCGAGGATGGCCACCGTCTCGTCCCGGTACAGGCGGTCGACCCGCGTCACGAGGTTCCAGCCGCGCCCGCGGTGCGAGAGGAAGGCGGCCTGCACGTTCTGGAACACGCTGAGCCGCGGAAAGATGTTCGTGCGCTGGAACGAGCGGCCCATGCCGAGCCGGCAGAGATCGTGCGGTGCGATCCCGTTGACCTCACGGCCCTTCAGGAGGACGCGGCCGCGGTCGGGGGTGAGGTGGCCGGTGATGAGGTTGAACAGCGTGGTCTTGCCGGCGCCGTTGGGGCCGATGATCGCGCTGATCGAGCCGGCCGGGACGGTGAGGGTCACGCCGGACACCGCCTGGAAGCCGCCGAACGCCTTCCACAGGTCCCGCACCTCAAGCACGGCGGAACCGCCCCGCCGCGCGCGTCCACAGGGCGCCGGCCGCCCCCGCCAGCCCGCCGGGGAATCCGAACAGGAGCACGACGAGGATGGTGCCGAGGACGAGGGGCCAGTACTCGGTGTAGGAGACGATCTGCTGGTTCAGGAGGATGAGGACCAGGGCGCCCAGGCTCGGGCCGTGGAAGCTGCCCATGCCACCGAGGAGCGTCATGATCAGCACCTCGGAGGACTTGGTCCAGTAGACGAAGTCCGGGAACACGCCCCGGTTGAAGATCCCGAAGAGGCCGCCGGCCAGCCCCGCGAAACCGCCGGCCAGCACGAACGCGGCCAGCTCGTATCGCCGCACGTTGATGCCGATGAACTCCGCCCGCTCCGCGTTCTCGCGGATGGCGGTCAGCATGCGGCCGAACGGCGAGTCGACGATGCGGTGGAGCAGCCAGAGGCACGCCGCCACGAGGACCAGCGTCAGGAAGTAGAAGTACTCGCTCGTCCGGTAGCCGCCGACCAGGGGCACCACCGCGGCCAGGCCCTCCATCCAGTCGAAGCTCGGATAGGGGATCTCCGGCATGCCCTGCTCGCCGCCGGTCACCTCGTTCCACTTGAAGCAGATGGCCCACACGATCTGGGCGAACGCGAGCGTCAGCATTGCGAAGTAGATGCGCGTGAGGCGCACGCAGAAGAAGCCGAACACGAGGGCGAACGCCCCGGCCAGCAGGCCCGCGGCGGGGAAGGCCAGCAGGAAGGAGACGCCGGCCTTCTTCATGAGGAGCCCCGTCGTGTAGGCGCCGATGCCGAAGTACGCGGCGTGACCGAACGACACGAGCCCGGTGTAGCCCACCATGAGGTTCAGGCTCGTCGCGAAGAGCGCCCAGATCGCCACGTCGTTGGCCACGAAGGTGTAGAAGCGCGAGCCCAGCGCCGGCACGAAGAACGCCGCGACGAGCACGACCAGCGGCCAGGGGAGGCGCCGGAGCCTCACTTGAGCGGGCGGCCGAGGAGGCCCCAGGGCCGCAGGATGAGCACGGCGGCCATCAGCGCGAAGACGGAGAAGATCGAGAACCGCGGGAACAGCAGGATGCCGAACGACAGAACCTGGCCGTAGATCAGCGCGCCCAGGAAGGTGCCCCAGAACGAGCCGAGGCCGCCGATGACCACGACCACGAAGGCCTCCACGATGATCTCGGTGTCCATGCCCGGGACGATCGTGCGCACGGGCGTGACGAGGGCCCCGCCGAGCCCGCCCAGGAACGAGGCCAGCACGAAGACCCCGGTGTACAGCCCGCTGACGTTGACCCCGAGGGTGCCGAGCGTCTCGCGGTCCAGGGCGGCCGCCCGGATGAAGCGGCCGACGCGGGTCCGCTGCAGCATGAACCAGAAGCCGAGGGCGATGGCCGGCCCGAGGAGCAGGATGAACAGGTTGTAGTAGGGGACCGTGACGCCGAACAGGGTGAAGGCGCCGGCCAGACCCGGCGGCCGGCTCACCGACTTCTGCTGCGTCCCCCACAGGATCTTCGCCGCGTCGCTGAGGATCAGCACGAGCGCGTAGGTGAAGAGGAGGTGGTACAGCTCCTCCTTGCCGTACAGGTGGCGGAAGAGCAAGCGCTCGATGAGGCCGCCGAGGACGGCGATCCCGAGGGCGGCGCCGAGCGCCGCCACCCAGAACGTGCCCGGCCCCGGCCCGATCCAGAGGACGATCTGGTACGCGGAGTAGGCGCCCAGCATGTAGAAGGTGCCGTGGGCGAAGTTGAGCACGCGCAGGACGCCGAAGACGAGCGACAGCCCGGAGGCGATGAGGAAGAGGAACATCGCCGCGGTGAGGCCGCTCAGGCTCTGGGCGAAGAGGAACGAGGGATCGAGCATGCCCGCGCGGGGCTCCGGGGGGCGCGCCCGCCCCCGGAGCCGGCCGGAGCCTCTCTAGTCGATGAACTTCGTCGGGTCGACGTACTCGATGGGCTTCATGATCGCGAACGGGTACTTCGGATCCATCACCGTCTTGCCGTACAGCTGGCCCCGGTTGGCCTGGTGATCCTTCGCCCGGATCGTCTGCTTGCCGATCGGTGTGTCGACGGTGAGGCCGAGCAGGGCCTTGGAGACCTTGTCCGAGTCCGTCCCGTTCGCCTTCCGGATCGCCTCGGTCAGGAACTGCAGCCCGATGTAGCCCTGGATGGCCCAGGACGACGGGTACTCGTCCCGGAGGTACTTCGACAGCCGCGCCACGTAGTCCTTGTGCGCGGGCGGACCCTCCCAGTAGAAGGCGTCGTACGAGTTGCCCCAGATGCCGACCGGGTAGTCCTTGCCCATCGACTTCGTCGACTCCGGAGACGCCGCCTCGCCGACGCCGATGAAGTTGTACTTGATGGCGTCGAAGTAGCCGAGCGGCTTGGCCTGCTTGGCGAACGTCACGAAGTGGCCACCCCACAGCGACGAGAACACCGCCTGGGGCTTCTTGGCCAGCTGGGCGTTGATGAACGGCGTGTAATCGGCCTCGCCGAGCTTGGGCCACTGCTGGTCGACGATCTGGACGGCCGGCTTGATTTTCTTCAGGTGCTCGACGAACGCGCGGGTGACGTCCTGGCCGTACGCGTAGTCCGGGCTGATGGTGGCCACCGTGGTCACCGGCCACTTCGCCACGATCTCCGCCGCGCTCCGGCCCTCCATGGTCGTCGTCGCGGCGACGCGGAAGACGTACGGATGCAGCTTGTCCGGCGCCGTGAGCTGGTCGGTCTTGGGAATGGGCGCGATGAAGACGACCTGGTTCTCCTTGGCCACCACCGAGACCGCCGGGCCCTCGGCCGAGGTGAGGGTGCCGACCAGGAAGTCCACGTTCTCCTTCAGGATGAGCTCGCGCGAGACCCGCACCGCCTCGTCGGCGTTGCCCTTGGTGTCGCGCACGAGCAGCTCGAGCTTGCGCCCGAGCACGCCGCCCTTGGCGTTGATCTCGTCCACGAACATCTGGGCACCCTTCGCCGCCGGCTCGCCGAAGAGCGCGCCGGGGCCGGACATGATCATCGGGAAGCCGACCTTGATCGGTTTCTGCGCCTCGGCGCCGAGGGGCAGAGCCAGGACCGCGGCGAGCATGACGAGGAACGCGCGCACCACCATGAGAGGAGCCTCCTTCGCTGTCGTTGCCTTACGGGAAGCGCTGCGTCACCCGGCGAGTGCCGGCAACCCGGGCACGAGCACCCGGACCCGGTACACCGAGGTCGAGGCCGTCACGTAGAGGGAGCGGAGATCGTCGTCACCGAACGCCATGTTGGCGGTGTACTCCGGCATGCGGAGCACGCCGAGCGCGGTGGCGTCCGGCGCGAAGACGTGGATGCCGCCGGGTCCGCAGCAGTAGATGTTGCCCTGCGAGTCGAGCTTCATGCCGTCCGGCGCCCCCGGGCCCTCCCCCCGCGTCTCCGCCCACACGCGACCGCCGGCCAGCCCGCCGTCGGCCTTCCGGTCGAACACGCGGATGTGCTGCCGCGCCGTGTCGTTGACGAACAGCCGGCGGCCGTCGCGCGAGAAGCACAGGCCGTTCGGTCGATCGAAGTCGTCCGCGAGCAGGACGGGCGTCGTCGGTCCGTCGCCCACCCGGTACACGCCCTGGAACGCCAGCTCCTGGGGCCGGGGCACGCCGTAGTACTCGGCGCGGCCGTAGGGGGGGTCGGTGAAGTAGATGCCGCCGTCGCCGGCGCAGACGATGTCGTTGGGACTGTTCAGCTGCTTGCCCTGGAAGTGGGTCGCGATCGGGACGATGCGGCCGTCGGGCTCCGTCCGCGTCACCTGGCTCGAGGCGTGCTCGCAGACGAGCAGCCGGCCCTGCCGATCCCAGGCGAGGCCGTTCGACTTGTTGCACGGCTTGCGGAACGTGGTGACCCCGTCGGCGGCCGACCAGCGGCGGAGGTGGTCGTCCGGCATGTCGCTCCACAGCAGATAGCGCCCCCCGGGATGCCAGAGCGGCCCTTCGGTGAAGAGACACCCCGTGGCGATCTGCTCGACGGCCGGATCCGACCCGACGACCGTCGTGAAGCGGGGGTCGCGGACCTCCAGCATCACTGCTTCATGCGCTCGCCCGGCTTGCCGGCGACGTACCACTGCGGCGGATCGACCTCTTCCATCACGACCCAGACCGCCTGCTTCGGCAGCCCGGTCACCTCGTGGATCGCGTCGGTGACCCGGCTCGCGATCTGATCGAGCTTGTCCTTGCCCCAGCCCTCGTAGATCCGGATGTTGACGAACGGCATGGCACCCTCCTCCGGAGCTCTCCCCGAGCGATCGCACCGGTTGCCCGGCTCGAGGCGGACGGAGCCTAGCACGCGCCCTCGGCAGCCCGCAAGGACGCGTGGCGGGCGGCTGGCGTCCCCGCCGGTCGGCCCGTATCATCCGCCCGATGACGAAGATCGACGTCTTTCCTCACATCCTCCCGCGACCGTACTTCGACCGCGTGATGGCCGCCGGCCCCTCCGGCCTGCCGCTGGGCAAGCGCATGGCCGCCATCCCGGTCCTCGTCGATCTCGACGCGCGGCTGCGGATCATGGACCGCTACGAGGGCTATCAGCAGGTGCTGACGATCGCGAACCCGCCGATCGAGACTCTCGGCCCCCCCGCCGTCACGCCCGA
>JAICGY010000164.1 GCA_025922915.1 Candidatus Methylomirabilota bacterium
ATTGATGGTCATCGACGTCGAGACGCGGTCGAGCGGGATGCCCTCGAAGAGATCGGCCATGTCCTCGACGGTAGCGATGGACACGCCCACCTTGCCGACCTCGCCGCGCGCGATCGGCGCGTCCGGATCGTGGCCCATCTGGGTGGGTAGATCGAAGGCGACCGACAGGCCGGTCTGCCCCTGCTCCAGCAGGAACCGGTAGCGCTTGTTGGTCTCGGCCGCCGCGCCGAACCCGGCGTACTGCCGCATCGTCCACAGCCGTGCCCGGTACATCGACGGGTGGACGCCGCGCGTGAAGGGAAACGCGCCGGGGCGCTCCTCGCCGACCTCCGCCGGCACGTCCGCGGGCCCGTACACCGGGGCCAGCGGCGTGCCCCACGTCGTCGGGAACTGCGGCCGGCGCTCGTCGGCGCTCACGGGGTTTTCCTCACAGCGGCATGTTCCCATGCTTCTTCGGCGGGTTGGCGTCGCGCTTGGTCCGCAGCACGTCCAGCGCCGCGCACAGCCGGGCGCGGGTGTCGCGCGGCTCGATGACCTCGTCGACGTACCCGCGCTCGGCGGCCACGTAGGGGTTGGCGAACTTCTCCCGGTACTCGCGGATGCGGGCGTCCCGGAGGGCGGCCGCGTCGCCGGCGCCGTCCCGCCGGTACAGGACGTTCACGGCGCCGTCGGGGCCCATCACCGCGATCTCGGCCGTCGGGTAGGCGAAGTTGGCATCGCCCCGGATGTGCTTGGAGGACATGACGCAGTAGGCGCCGCCGTAGGCCTTCCGCGTGATCACCGTCAGCTTCGGCACCGTCGCCTCGCAGTAGGCGTACAGCAGCTTGGCGCCGTGCCGGATGATGCCGCCGAACTCCTGGCCGGTCCCGGGGAGGAACCCGGGCACGTCCTCGAACGTCACGAGCGGGATGTTGAAGCAGTCGCAGAAGCGCACGAAGCGCGCCCCCTTGTCGGAGGCGTTGATGTCCAGGCAGCCGGCCAGGTGCGCCGGCTGGTTGGCGACGATGCCGACCGGACGCCCGCCCAGCCGCCCGAAGCCGATCACGAGATTCGGCGCGAAGCCGCCCTGCACCTCGAAGAAGTACTGCTCGTCGAGAACCGTCCGGATGACGTCCTTCATGTCGTAGGGCCGGTTGGGCTGCTCCGGCACGATGGTCTGCAGCGATTCGTCCCGGCGGTCGACGGGGTCCCGGGTCGGACGGACCGGCGGGTCCTCCATGTTGTTCTGGGGGAGGAAGGTCAGGAGCTCCCGGATGAGGGCGAGGCACTCCTCCTCGCTGTCCGCCGCGAAGTGCGCCACCCCGGACGTCGTGCCGTGGGTGGTGGCCCCGCCCAGCTCCTCCGCCGTCACCGTCTCGTGGGTCACCGCCCGGATCACGTCGGGACCCGTCACGAACATGTAGGAGGTGTTCTTCACCATGAAGACGAAGTCGGTGATCGCCGGCGAGTAGACCGCCCCGCCCGCGCACGGGCCCATGACGGCCGAGATCTGGGGGACGACGCCCGAGGCCAGCGTGTTGCGCAGGAAGATGTCCGCGTAGCCGGCCAGCGAGACCACGCCTTCCTGGATCCGCGCGCCGCCGGAGTCGTTGAGCCCGATGATGGGCACGCCCGTCTTCATGGCGAGGTCCATGACCTTGCAGATCTTCCGCGCGTAGGCCTCCGAGAGCGAGCCCCCGAAGACCGTGAAGTCCTGCGCGAACACGAAGACCGGGCGCCCGTGGATCCGGCCGGAGCCGGTCACGACCCCGTCGCCCGGGATCCGCTGCTCGGCCATGTCGAAGTCGTGGCTCTGGTGGACGACGAGCTTGTCGATCTCCAGGAACGAGCCGGGATCGAGCAGGAGCTCGAGCCGCTCGCGGGCCGTCTTCTTGCCGGCCTTGTGCTGACGTCGCACGCGCTCCTCGCCGCCGCCCTGCTCGGCCAGTGCGTTGCGGCGGCGAAGCTCGGCGAAGCGCTCCTCGATCGACATGGCTCCACTCTGGGCTGGACGTCGGCGAAAGTCAACGGATTCGTTGACTTCCACCGCGCTCTCCCTTGATAATCGGCGCTCATGCCGTCGTGGACCGAGCTGATCCTGGTCGCGTGCGCCGTCGCCGTCACCGCCGCCGTGGTGCCCGCGATCCTCAGCCTCCGGCGCGCCCTCCGGCGTTTCGACGCCGTGCTGGCGGTGATCGAGCAGGAGCTCCGGCCCGTCGTCGCCCAGGCCCACGCGCTCACGGAGGACGTCCGCGCCCTGACACGGGAGGCGCGGGGCGAGATCGCCGAGGTGCGGGCGGTGACCCAGCGCCTCACGATCGTGGCCGAGGGTCTGGCCCGGATGGTCACCGGGCTGGCCGGCCTGGCGCGCGTGGGACAGGTCGTGGCGCTGGCGGCCGGGGTGCGACGCGGCCTCGAGGTCTTCGCGGGACGGCTGCGGAGAGAGCAAGGAGATCATCATGGCGAGTGAGCGAAGCGACGCGGGCGCGTACCTCGGCTGGTTCCTGCTCGGCGGTGTGCTGGGGGCGGCGGCGGCCCTGCTGCTGGCGCCGCGCAGCGGCCGGGAGACCCGCGACTTCCTGGTGGAGCGCAGCGGCGACGTCGCCCGCCGCGCCCAGGGGTTCGCGGGCGAGGCGCAGGGACGGGCGGGCGAGTGGCTCGACAAGAGCCGGGAGCTGTTCGAGGAGCAGACGCAGCGCCTCATGAGCGCGTTCGAGGCGGGGCGGGACGCGATGCGCGAGGAGATGCGGCGAACGCCGTAGCCGGCGCCGGCGCGCTCAGCGGGGCGCCAGCGTTTCCATCTGCGCCAGCACGCGCTCGAGGGACGCGCCGCCGGCCTGGAAGTTCGGGTCGAGGAAGACCTGGGTGACGCCGGCCTCCGCGTAGCGCGCCAGATCGGACCGGATCTCCTCGGCGGAGCCGTGGAGGGCGCGCCGGCCGGGGCCGAGGGGCGCCTCCGTGAGCTGGAACGCCCCGCGGCAGACGATCGGAAATCCGGCCGCATCGCGTCCCGCCGCCGCCGCGGCGCCGCGCACGCGGGCCACCGTCGGCTCGAGGTCGGCGAGCGGGATGTTGCCGCCGGTCCAGCCGTCGGCCAGCGTGGCCGCGCGGCGCAGCATCGCCGGGTGGTAGCCGCCCAGGAGAAGCGGCGGGTGCGGCTGCTGCACGGGGCGCGGGGCGACTCGCGCGCGCGGCACCCGGAAGAACTCCCCGCGGAACTCGACCGGATCGTCCGTCCATACCGCCTTGAGGCAGCGCAGGAACTCGTCGGCCCGGGCGCCGCGACGCTCCCACGCCACCCCCGCCGCCTCGTACTCGGCACGCGACCAGCCGAGCCCCAGGCCCACCACGAGCCGGCCCGCGCAGAGCACGTCCAGGGTCGCCAGCTGCTTGGCGAGCACGACCGGGGTGTAGAAGGGCACGTTGAGGACCGAGACGCCCAGGCGGATCGCTCGCGTGCGCGCGGCGACCCAGGCGAGGGTGGCGAGCGGGTCGAGCACGCGCTCGAAGGCGGCGGGCCAGCGGGGCCCGGGGACGCCGTAGTACTCGTCCTTCGGCTCGAGCGCGTAGAGCAGCCGCTGGAACGTCCAGAGCGCGCGGTAGCCGAGCGCCTCGGCGCGCCGGGCGACGGCCTCGAGCGCCTCGGGCGTGGCCCAGGCGCCGGCGACGGGCAGACCGAATCCGAGCTCGATCAGGCCCGCCAGTTCGCCCGCGTCGGCAGGATGCGGTCGGCGATCAGGTTGCGCATCATCTCGACGGTGCCCCCGCCGATGGCGAACATGCGCGCGTCGCGCATCATCCGCTCGAGCGGGAGCGAGCGGCCGTAGCCGGCGGCCCCGTGGATCTGCAGCGCCTGGCTGGTGATCTCCTGGGCCGTCTCGGCCGCGAAGGTCTTGGCCTTCGCGGCGTCGAGGGCGTCCGGAAAGCCGCGGCCGGCGCGGGCCGCCGCCCGGTGCACCAGGAGCCGGGCGGCGTCGAGCTTGATCGCCATGTCGGCGAGCTTCCAGCGCAGCCCCTGGAAGTCGGCGATCGGCCGGCCGAACTGCCGGCGCCGCGTGGCGTAGGCGAGCGCGCGCTCGTAGGCGCCCTGGGCGAGGCCCAGCGCGACCGTCGCCGCGCCCAGGCGCTGCCCGTTGTAGGCGTGCATGAGCTTCTTGAACCCGTCGCCCGGCGCCACCAGGAGATTGTCGGCGGGCACCAGGCAGTCCTCGAAGTGCAGCTCGCCCTCCGGGATGCCGCGCAGGCCCATCATCGGCTCGCGGCGGCCGATCCGGAAGCCGGGGGTGTCGCGCTCGACGAGGAGCCCGCCGATCCCCTCGTCGCCCGGTCGGTCGTCGAAGCGGGCGAACACCAGGTAGAGCCGCGAGGTGCCGGCGCCGGTGATCCAGCACTTGTGTCCGGTCAGCCGGAAGCCGCCGCTCACCCGCTCCGCCCGCGTCGTGAGGTCGGTGGCCGCCGAGCCGGCCGCGGGCTCCGAGATGCAGATGGCCGGCTTCTCGCCGTCCTGCAGCACCCACGGGAACCAGCGGCGCTTCTGGGCCTCGGTGCCGTAGGCCTGCAGCGCGCCCACCACGCCCAGGTTGCCCTCCACCACGATCCGGCCCGTGATGCCGCACGCGCGGGCGATCTCCTCGATCACGAGCACGACGTCCAGCACGGGGCGCTCGCCCCCGCCGTGCGCGGCCGGGATGGTCATGCCCATGAAGCCGGCCCCGACGAGATCCTTCACGTTGTCCCAGGGGTACTCCTCGGAGGCGTCCCAGCGGGCGGCGCGGTCGGCGAAGAGCGTGTCGGCGAGCTCGCGGGCACGGCCCCGCAGCGCTTCCTGCTCGGGCGTCAGCACGAAGGTCATGGTCGGCCTCGGGGCGGTCAGATGTGGATGGCGTGCCCGAGGGCGGCGAGCGTGGCCTCCAGGGCCGCCTCGGACAGGGTGGGGTGCGCGTGGACGGTATGGACGATCTCCTCGAGCGTCGCCTCGAGCGTCCGGCCCACCGCGAACTCGTGGATGATCTCCGTCGCCTCGGGGCCGATGATGTGCACGCCGAGGATCTCCCCCGTCCCCTTGTCGGCGACCACCTTCACGAAGCCCTCGGTCTCCGCCATGGCGACGGCCTTGCCGCTCGCCGTGAACGGGAACTTGCCGATGGCGACCTCGCGACCGTTCTCCCGGGCCCGGGCCTCGGTGAGGCCGACCGAGGCGATCTGGGGCCGGCAGTACGTGCAGGAGGGCACGTTGGTGTAATCGACGGGCCGCGGGTCTCGCCCGGCGATCGCTTCCGCCGCCACCACGCCCTCCGCCATCGCCTTGTGGGCCAGGAGCGGGGGGCCGGCCACGTCGCCGATCGCGTAGACGCCCCGCACCGAGGTCTCCATGCGCGGCGAGACCTTGACGTACCCGCGGTCCATCGTCACGCCGAGCGCGTCCAAACCGAGGCCGGCCGTCCGCGCGCCGCGGCCGACGGCCATGAGCACCTGCTCCGCCTCGAGCCGGCCGCCGTCCGTCTCGACCACGACACCGGGGCCGCCCGGGGCCACCGAGGTCACCTTCACCCCGGTCTTCACGGCGATGCCGCGGCGGCTGAACGTGCGCGCGAGGAGCGCCGACACCTCCTCGTCCTCCACCGGCACCGCCCGGTCCAGCGCCTCCAGCACGGTCACCTGGGCCCCGTACGCCGCGTAGACGTCGGCGAACTCCACCCCGACGGCGCCGGCGCCGATCACGATCAGCGAGCCGGGCCGGTGCGCCTGCCGGACGGCGCCGTTGGACGACAGCACGCGCTGCTCGTCGATCGTCACGCCGGGCACCGACTTCGGCGCCGAGCCGGTGGCCACGATGACGCCGCGCGCCTCGAGCGTGCCGGTGCCGCCCTCCGTGCGGGCGACCTCCACCGTCGTCGGCGACGTGAGCTTCCCCGTCCCCCGCACGAGGGTGATCTTGTTCTTGCGGAACAGGAACTCCACGCCCTTCGCCATCCGGTCCGCGACGGACCGGCTGCGCGTGACCGCCTCGCCGTAGTCGGCCCGCACGTTCTCCACGTGGACGCCGAAGGTGGCCGCCTTCTCGACGAGGTGGACGACCTCGGCGTTGCGCAGCAGGGCCTTGGTGGGGATGCACCCCCAGTTGAGGCACACCCCGCCCGGACGGTCGTCCTCCACCGCGGCCACGGAGAGCCCGAGCTGGGCGGCCCGGATGGCGGCCACGTAGCCGCCGGGGCCGGTCCCCACGATGGCCACGTCGACCTTGGAGGTGGCCACGGCTAGACCAGCAGGCGCAGCGGCTCCTCGAGGAGCCGCCGGACGTCTTGCAGGAAGCGCGCGCCCATGGCGCCGTCCATGACGCGGTGGTCGCAGGACAGGGTCAGCATCATGCGACGCCCGGCGCCGACGCCGCCGTCGCGGACGACCGGCACCTGCCGGACGGCCCCGACGGCCAGGATCGCGCCCTCGGGGGGGTTGATGATGGCGGAGAACTCGGTGACGTCGTACATGCCGAGGTTCGAGATCGAGAACGTGGCGCCCGACAGCTCCTGCGTCCGCAGCTTCCGGGCCCGGGCCCGCTCGGCCAGGTCGCGGCTCTCGACCGCGATCTGCCCCAGCGACTTGGCGTGGGCGTCGCGCAGGACCGGGGTGATGAGCCCGTCCTCCAGCGCCACCGCGATGCCGACGTGCACGCGCCGCCAGACACGGAGGGACTCGCCCTGGAAGGAGGCGTTGACCCCCGGATGCTCGAGCAGCGCCAGGGCGCACGCCCGGACCACGAGGTCGTTCACCGAGACCTTGGGCTGCCCCTCGAGGGCGTTCAGCTGCTCCCGGAGCGCCCACGCCGGGTCCATGTCGACCTCCGACGAGACGTAGAAGTGCGGCACCGGCCCCTTGCTGAGCGGCATGCGTCTGGCGATCGTCGCGCGCATCTGGCTCAGCGGCCGGTCCTCGTACTCGGGCCCGGCGGCCACGGCCGCCGCCGGGACGGGCGCGGTGGTGGGCGCGGCGGCCGCGGCCTCCACGTCGCGCCGGACGACGCGCCCGGCCGGCCCGCTGCCGTGGATGAGCCGGAGGTCGACGCCGGCCTGGGCCGCGATCTTCCGCGCGAGGGGCGAGGCCTTGACGCGGCCGGGCTCCGCGGCCGGCGCGGGAGCGGTGGGCTCGGCGGGGGCCGGGGCCACCGGGCGCGCGGGCGCCGTCGGACCGGCCTCCGGCGCCGGCTGGCGCTCGGCGTGGTCCTCGCGCCGCGGCTGGGGCGGCACCGCCGCCGGCCGCCGCGAGACGTCCGCCGCCGGCCCGGCCGGCGGCGCCTCCCGCGCGGGGGCGGCCGCGCCACCCCCCGGCTCCGCGACGAGCGCCCCGATGTCCTCGCCCGGCTCCGCGATGACGGCGATGAGCGAGCCCACGGGCGCCGTCTCCCCGTTCGGCACCAGGATCTTGCGCAGGACGCCGGCCCCGAACGCCTCCATCTCCACGTCGGCCTTGTCCGTCTCGATCTCGGCCAGGATGTCGCCGCCCTGGATGCGGTCGCCCTCCTGCTTGAGCCACTTGATGACCTTCCCGGTCTCCATCTGCTCGGAGAGCTTCGGCATCACGACCCTGGTGATCGCCATGGTCAGCGGCTCCCGTTGGCGGCGTAGCAGACGCGGCGGACGGCCTCCACGATGCGCTCCCGGGTCGGCGTCTTGGCCTTCTCGAGGTTCCGCGCGTACGGCATCGGGGCCGAGGCCCCGGTGACGCGCTCGACCGGGGCATCGAGGTCGTCGAAGGCCTGCTCGGTGATGAAGGCGGCGATCTCCGAGCCCATGCCCGCGAAGCCGGCGCCCGCCTCCACGACCACCGCCCGGTGGGTCTTGCGCACGGAGCCGATGATCGTCTCGGTGTCCATGGGCCGCAGCGTCCGCGGATCCACGACCTCGATCGAGATGCCTTCGGCGGCCAGCGTCTCCGCGGCCTCGAGCGCGCGGTACATCATGCCCATGTAGGCGACGACCGTCGCGTCCGTGCCCTCCCGGCGCACGATGGCCTGTCCGAGCGGGATGACGAAGTCGGGATCGTCGGAGACCTCCCCCTTCACGCTGTAGAGGGTCTCGGCCTCGATGAAGATCACGGGGTTGTCGTCGCGGATGGCGGCCTTCAGGAGCCCCTTGGCGTCCATGGGCGTCGAGGGCCGCACGACCTTGAGCCCGGGCACGTGGTAGAAGTAGCTCTCCATCGACTGCGAGTGCTGGGCCGCCAGCTGATGGGCCGGCCCCCCCGGCCCGCGGATGACGATGGGGACCGGATACTGCCCGCCCGACATGTAGTTCATCTTCGCCGCCGAGTTGACGATCTGGTCGAGGGCGAGGAGCGCGAAGTTGAAGGTCATCATCTCGACGACCGGCCGCAGGCCCACCATGGCCGCCCCGATGCCGACCCCGGTGAAGCCGGACTCGGCGATCGGCGTGTCGACGATGCGCCGGGGCCCGAACTCCTTCAGCAGCCCCTGCGTCACCTTGTAGGCGCCCTCGTAGAGCCCGACCTCCTCGCCGATCACGAACACCCGGTCGTCCCGGCGCATCTCCTCGCGGAGGGCGAGGTTGAGGGCTTCCCGATACGTCATCACGGCCATCCCTCAGCCCTCCTTGAAGATGTCCGTGAGCAGCTCGGAGAGCGGCGGCTCCGGCGAGCCGTCCGCGAAAGCCACCGCGTCGTCCACGAGGTCGTTCACGTCCTTCTCGATGCGCCGGACGTCCTCCTCGGTGAGGAGCCGGGCTGCCTGCACCCGGTCCCGGAAGAGGAGGATCGGATCCCGCTGCTTCTCCTTCTCGACCTCGTCCTTCGTCCGGTACACCGCGCCGGCCGGGTCCCGCATG
>JAICGY010000165.1 GCA_025922915.1 Candidatus Methylomirabilota bacterium
GAGCAGGTGCATCGATCCGATGTCCACCATGGTCACGTGCCTCCTGCCCGGTGTGACCCCGGGCCGGGCGACGCGTGAAACGGGGCGGCTCTCGCCGGTGTGCAGCTCCCCAGTCGATGCTACACGCCCTCGCGCGCCGACACGGTCGTGGAGATCGGCTGCGGTGTGGGCCGGCTCACCCGGGCCATCGCCCCCGAGGTCGGCCACGTTCACGCGTTCGATCTCTCCGAGCAGATGCTGTCGATCGCCCGCTCCTGCCCCTTCCCGAACGTCACCTTCCATCGGGGCGACGGCCAGAGCCTGCGGCCGCTCGGGGACCACTGCGCGCCGCTCGTGCTCGCCTACTGCGTGTTCCAGCATCTCCCGTCGGAGCGCGTGCTCGCGAGCTACCTGGGCGAGATGGCGCGCGTGGCCCGGCCCGCGGGAATGCTCGCCTTCACGCTGACGCCGCGCACGTGGCACGATCGTCTGACGCCCCTGCTGCGGCTCCGGCGGTGGGTGAAGGAGCGGGTGCGCCCGGACGGTCCGCGCGAGCTCTACCGGTCCGAGTGGCTCGGTATCCGCCCGCGCGCGCAGACGGTCCGCGCTCTCAGCCCGGTGCCCCTGTCGCAGGCCCACCTCCACGGCGACAAGTGGCTGTTCTACGGCCGCACGCCGGCCACGCGGGACGTCTCCCTCGCGGGCTGAGCGGCCGCCCTCGAGACGCGCGGTCTCTGCTCTCTACGGGAGGGGGTGGAGATCCGGGCGGCAGCTGGTGCAGGGGACGAGGCCGCGCGCCTCCGCCGCGTCGCGGTGTGCGAACAGCACGACGCGGCCGAGCGGGCGCCGGGCGATGTCCCCGCAGGTCGGCACGCAGTACTCGCGCGCGTCGTTCTCCTCGTAGTGGTAGAGCGCGCGCCGCGCCACCCGCGGCCGGCCGCCGCGCTCGGTGTGCACGCCCTCCACCGCGAGCAGGTGCTCCTTGAGCCCGACGCGGCTGCCGGCGTAGCCGACCAGCTGCCCGTCGCTGCCGACGACGCGGTGGCAGGGGATCACGATCGGCACGGGGTTGCGCCGGAGCGCCTGCGCCACCGCGCGCACCGCCCGCGGATGTCCCAGCTCACCCGCGATGCCGGCGTACGAGGTGACCACGCCGTAGGGCAGCGCCGCCGTCGCCCGGAGGACCTCGCGCTGGAACTCACTGCGCACGAGGCCGAGGTCGAGCGGCCAGTCCAGGTGGGTCAGCCGGCCGGCCAGGTAGGCGAGCAGCTCGGCCCGCAGGCCGGCCAGATCCGCCTCGTCCTCGACAACCTCGACGTCGACGAGGCGGGCGAGCGCGGAGCCGGCGACGCCGTCCGGCCCCAGGTACTCCACGAGGGACACGCCCTGCTCCGACCGCGCGACGAGGATCGGACCCAGGGGCGAGTCGAAGACCGCGTAGCGCACGAGGCGGCTCCGCACGTCGGCCAGCCGCGCCAGCAGCCGCTCCCGCGCCGCGGTGCTCGCCGCGTCGTCGCCCGGACCGGCGCGGAGCGACGCGACCTCGCGGTCGACGGCACGATAGCCCGCGTACTCGTCGCGGCACGGGGCGCACCGCGCGACGTGAGCCCGCACGCGCTCGGTGGCGGCGGCGCCCGCCTCGCCGGTGGCGGCGGCGACGAGATCGGGCTCGAGGTCCAGGCAGACCGGGGGCTTGCCGCTCATCGCTCGGGCTCCGTCACCGCCGGCAGGTGCCCGTTCAGGCTGATGCGGATCTTCTTCAGGGCCTGGAACACGTGGGCCCGGGCGCTCTCCGGCGAGCACTCGAGGGTCTGGGCGATCGCCTCGTACTCCAGGTCGTGCAGCTTCCGGAGCGTGAAGGCCAGCCGCTGCCTGAGGGGCAGCCGCGCGATCGCGGCCTCCGTGATGGTCCGCACCTCGCCCGCCATCGCTTCCTCCTCCGGCCCCCCGGCCTCCCGCTCCGTCCGCGTCGCCCGCACCGTGGCGTGCGCCGTCCGGCGCCGCGTCTCGGAGCGCACGTGGTTGCGGAAGACGTTCGTCGCGATCGTGAACAGCCAGGCGCGCACGTTGGCGTCCGGGCCCAGGGTCCGCCACGCCCGGTAGGCGCGCAGGAACGTCTCCTGCGCCAGGTCCTCCGCCTCGCCGACCCGGAACGCGAGCCGACGCAGGTACCGGTGGATCTCGCCATGGTGCGCGGACACGATCGCGTCGAAGTCCGGCTGACCCATTCTCGCCCTCTGAGACCCCGGCGGCGGCGGCGCGTGAAACGGGGGGGTTGCGGCCATGCGGCTATACTAAGCCCCGATGAGCCCGGCCCCGGCGACCCTCGACCCCGTCACCGTCTCCGTCCTGACGCACCGGTTCGAGGCGATCGTCCAGGAGATGGGCGAGGCGATGCTGCGCACCGCCTACTCGCAGATCCTCAACTCCAGCCGGGACTTCTCGACGGCCCTCTGCGATGGGCAGGCGCGCCTGGTGGCGCAGGCCGAGCACGTGCCGATCCACGTCGGGGCGATCCCGTGGGCGGTGGAGGCGGTGCGCGAGGCCTTCGCCGGCGCCATCCGCCCGGGCGACGTCTTTCTCCTCAACGATCCCTACCACGGCAACAACCACCTGCCCGACCTCACCGCCTTCGTCCCCGTCTTCGTGGACGGGGAGGTGGCGTTCTGGTCGATCAACCGCTCGCACCAGAGCGACATCGGAGGGTCGACCCACGGCGCCTACAACCCGGGGGCGACGGAGATCTGGCAGGAGGGCATCCGCATCACGCCGCTCCGGCTCTACGATGCCGGGGTCCTGCGCGACGACGTGCTGCGGATGCTCGCCACGAACGTACGCCACCCGCACGACTTCATGGGTGACCTGCGGGCCATGATCGGCTCCGCCCGCGTGGGCGAGCGGCGGCTGCAGGCCCTCGTGGGGGAGTACGGCGCCAAGACCGTGGACGCCGCCGTCGAGGAGATCCTCGACGGCGCCGAGCGGCAGGCGCGGGCCTGCGTGCGCGGCTGGAAGGACGGCGTCTATCGGGGCGAGACGGTCATCGACGACGACGGCCACGGGACGGTCGACATCCCCATCCGCGCCACCGTGACGAAGCGGGGCGATGCGCTGACGATCGACCTCACCGGCTCTGCCCCGCAGGTCACCGGCTTCATCAACTCGGCCCTGCCCAACACGATGTCCGCGGTGCACATGGCCTTCGCCTACCTCATCGATCCCCGCACGCCGAAGAACTCGGGCACGTTCCGGCCCGTGCGCGTGCTCACCCGCCCGGGCACGATCGTGCACCCGCACCCGCCGGCGCCGGTGACGCTCTCGACGAACCACTGCGCGCAGGACGTGGCGGAGGCGATCATCAAGGCGCTGACGCCGGCGTGTCCGGACCGCGCCATCGCCGGCTGGGGGCGGCGCTTCCGCATCGCCATCAAGGGCGTGCATCCCCGCTCGGGCCGCCCGTTCATCTGGCACATGTTCCACGCCCGGCCGGGCGGCGGCGCCACCGCGGCCGGCGACGGCTGGGAGACGGCGGGCGAGGGCCAGGCCGCCGGCGGGATCAAGTTCGGCAGCGTGGAGGTGGCCGAGGCGCGCTTCCCGCTGACGTTCCTCCACCACGAGTTCCGGCCCGACTCCGGCGGCGACGGGATGCATCGGGGCGGGGTGGGGGCCGTGCTGCGGCTGCGCGTGGACGTCGAGGAGCACGCCGTCGCCAACACGGCCGGCGACGGCGTCCGCCACCCCCCCTACGGGCTGCTGGGTGGCCGGGACGGCCTGCCCCATCGCTACCGGCTCCGCTCGCGACGCCGGGAGCGGCCGCTGCGGACGAAGGAGGTCGGCATCCCCGTCGCCCCCGGCGACGTCTTCGTCGTGGAGTCCTCGGGCGGCGGCGGCTACGGCCCGCCCTCCCGGCGGGCACCGGCGGCCCGGGCGCGAGACCGGGAGAACGGTCTCACGACCCGACGGTAGCCGCGTTCCCACTTCCCCCGTCGGTTTGCACGGTCGGGTGCCGCAGAACGACGCTACGACGGGTGATTGCGCGGCGGTACGCCTCTTGCGGAGAACAATGGCGTGCCACGTCGGCGAGGCCGTCGCAGGATGAGGGGATGACCGCCCCGCTCGTGTCCGTCCTGACTCCCGTGTACAACGGCGAGCGGTACCTCGCCGAGTGCATCGAGAGCGTCCTCGCGCAGACGTACTCCCACTGGGAGTACGTGATCGTGGACAACCGCAGCACCGACCGCACCGCCGAGATCGCCGCCGCCTACGCGCGGCGCGACCCGCGGATCCGCGTCGTGACGAACGAGCGGTTCGTCGGCGTCATCGAGAACCACAACGCCGCCTTCCGGCAGGTGCCGCTGCACGCGCGGTACTGCAAGGTCGCCCAGGCCGACGACGTGCTGTTCCCCGAGTGCCTGGCCGCGATGGTGACGCTGGCGGAGGCCCACCCGCGGGTCGGCCTCGTGTGCGCGTACCGGCTGCAGGGCGACTGGGTCGACCTCGACGGGCTGCCGTATCCGAGCCCCGTGGTGCCGGGGCGGGTCATCGCGCGCTGGAGCCTGCTGGGCTTCCCCTATCTCTTCGGCTCGCCGACCTCGCACCTGATCCGCGCCGACCTCGTGCGGCGCCCGGCGTTCTACGACGAGTCGAACCTGCACGCGGACGAGGCGGCCTGCTACGAGGTGCTCCGGAGCGCGGACCTCGGGTTCGTCCACCAGGTGCTCACCTACACGCGCGTGCACGAGGAGACGATCACGACGTCCGTGGCCCGCCGGCTCAACACCTTCCTGCCGGGCCAGCTGGCGATCCTCGACCGGTACGGCCCGATCTTCCTCACCGCCGAGGAGTACCGGAAGCGCCGCGCCCAGCGGCTGGCCGAGTACTATCGCTTCCTCGCCCTCGTCATGATCGCCGGCCGCGATGCCGAGACGTGGGAGTATCACCGCAAGGCGCTGGCCGCCCTCGGCGAGCCGTTCAGCGTCGCGCGCCTGCTGGCCGCGCTCGCGCGCCTCGCCGTGCGTGTGGCCCTCTCGCCGGGCACGGATCTGCCCAAGGTCGTCCAGGTGATGCGCGGCGGGCTGGCGACCGTGCCGCCGGTGGCCGACGACTTCGGCGCGTCGCTCGACCGGGCCCGGTTTCACGGCCTGGTGAAGTGGGTCGAGCGCCAGGACGCCAGCCGCGTGCGCGCCGAGATCGAGCGAGCTCGCGCGGCCGCCGTGCACGCGCCGGCGGACGCCGCTCACCGCGCCGCCTGACCGGCTGACGCCGCCTCGCCGCGCGCGCATAATGGGGTCTCGTGAACGACCACGAGCGCCTCGCCCTGACCTCCGCGCGCGGCCGCGCCAATCGCTTCTGGGCGACCCTGGGCATCGAGGTCGTGGAGGCCGGCGAGGGCTGGGTCCGGCTGCGCGTGCTGGTGCGGGACGACCTGCGCAACGCCCCGGGCGCGCCCGTGCACGGCGGGGTCCTCGCCACGCTCGTGGACGCGGCGGTCGGCGGCGCGCTGGGCACCTACGGCGACGCCGCCTCGGGCGGGGTCGACCAGACGACGCTCGACCTGAACGTCAGCTTCGTCGCCGCCGCCCGCGGCGACGCGCTCGTCGCCGAGGGGCGGATCCTCCGGCGGGGCCGGACGATCGCGTTCGGCGAGGCCCGGGTCACCGACGCGGCGGGGACGCTCGTCGCGGTCGGCCGCGCGACCTACATGATCCTGGCCCCGCGCGGCTGACCGGACCGTTCGGGCGGGATCAGCGCCCGATGCCGAGCAGGAACAGCAGCACGATCAGGCCGAGCGGCACTCCCAGCAGCCACATCAGGATGTAGAGCATCGCGAATCCTCCTCCTTGGAGTTCTCGTCACGCGGCGCGGCGCGGGCGCTCGTACGCCTCGTCCGCGGGACGCCGCCGGTAGTGCTTGAGCGACATCGGCTCGCCCGAGGCCATCCACCCGCCGAGGGTGCTGCCGATCAGCCCCAGCAGCAGGGTGGACGCCGCCGCCACGGCGCCGTTGCGCAGCGCCGCTGCGGTCTCCTCGTTCACGGGCGGCGGGGTTCCCCAGACCGGCGTCCCGGCCAGCCCGCCCCACCAGCCTCCGTAGAGGCTCGTCGATCCGAGCGCGGCGAGCACGAGGAGGATGGGCACGGTGACGAGCCAGGCGATCACGCCGTGCAGGATCGCCGGCTCGGCGCGGCGGAACCCCGCCATCCGGGCGGCGACCCAGGCGCCGGCCGCGTAGGCGAAGAAGGCGCCTCCCACGTCGAAGATCGCGGTGAGCAACCGGATGCTGCGGAGGGTCATCTCCCGAGGGGCCGTGAGCTGGTGGGCGCCGATCGCGAAGCCGATCAGCCCGATGACGAGGCCGACCGCCAGCGCGGACAGCGCGCCGACCCACACCGCGCTCCAGGACAGCCAGGGGCGCCCGGCAGGCTCGTACCCTTCGTTCATGGTCCCGCTCCTTTGCGGGCGTTTCCCCGCCCGCCACCACCTCTCCGGTGCAGGGGACGTGCCGTCGTGAATTACACTGCTTGGCCGTGACCACTCCAGGCGAGCGGACGTACCGGATCGGCATCGACGTGGGCGGGACCTTCACGGACCTCGTGGCGGTGGACGGCGACGGGCGGGTGGCGATCGCCAAGGCGGCCTCGACCCCGGCCGATCCGTCCGAGGGTCTCCTGGCCGGCCTCCGGGTGCTGGCGGGCGAGCTCGGCACGGACGTCCGGGGCCTGCTGGCCGCGACGGAGCGCATCGTCCACGGGACGACGGTGGCCACCAACGCGCTCCTCGAGCGCAAGGGGGCGCGCGTGGGTCTCCTCGCCACCGAGGGGCACCGCGACATCATCGAGATGCGCGAGGGGCTGAAGGACGACCGCTACAACCTCCGCATGCCGCCGCCCGACCCGCTGGTGCCGCGGGCGCGCCGGCTCGGGGTGCGCGAGCGCATGCGGTTCGACGGGGCCGTCGCGATCCCCCTGCATCGCGGCTCGCTGGACCGGGCCCTGCGCGCCCTCGCCCGGCGCGGGGTCGAGGCCGTCGCGGTCTGCTACCTGCACGCCTATCGCAACCCGCGCCACGAGAAGGAGACGGGCCGGGCGGTCGCCCGGCGGCTGCCCGGCGCCTACGTCTCGCTCTCCTCGGAGGTCCTGCCGCAGATCAAGGAGTACGAGCGGACGTGGACGACGGTGGTGAACGCGTACGTCGGCCCCGCGCTCGCGCGCTACCTGGCCCGCCTGCGGACGCGGCTGGCGGCCCACGGCTACCGGCTCGAGGTGCTCATCATGCAGTCGCACGGCGGCGTGGCGCCCGTGCGCGCGGCGGCCCGGCTGGCCGCCGGGGCGGTGCTGTCGGGACCCGCGGGGGGCGTCGCGGCGGGCCGCCACGTCGCTCGCCTGACGGGCGAGGGCAGGCTGATCACCTTCGACATGGGCGGCACGAGCACCGACATCGCCCTGCTCCAGGGCGGTGAGCCCTCCCTGACCGGCGAGAAGGCGGTGGGCATCGCGCGCGTGGCCCTGCCCGCGCTCGACATCCACACGCTCGGCGCGGGCGGCGGCTCGATCGCGTGGGTCGATCCCGGCGGGATCCTCCACGTCGGCCCCGAGAGCGCGGGCGCCGATCCGGGACCGGCCGCCTACGGCAAGGGCGGCACGCGGCCGACGGTCACCGACGCCAACCTCGTCCGGGGGCTGCTCGATCCCGCCAACTTCCTGGGCGGGCGCATCGCGCTGGACGCGGCGGCGGCCGAGCGCGCGGTGGTCGGCGTGGCACGGCGGCTCGGGACCGATCTGCTCGCCGCCGCCGACGGCATCGCCCGGGTCGTGAACACGGCGATGGCCGAGGGCATCAAGCTGGTCTCCGTCCGCCGGGGCGTCGACCCGCGGCGCTTCGCGCTCGTCGCCTTCGGCGGCGCCGCCGGGCTGCACGTGACCGACGTGGCCCGCCAGCTCGAGATCCGCCGCGTCATCGTGCCGAGCGTGGCGGCCGTGCTGTCCGCCTGGGGCATGCTCGCGACCGACCTCCGTCACGAGCTGGTGCGCTCGCACGTGAGCGAGGTCGGCCGCCTCGGCGCCGCCCGGCTGCGTCGGCTCTTCGCCGCCCTCGAGCGGGAGGGGCGGCGCCGTCTCGGCCGGTTCGACGGGCCCGTCGAGGTGCGTCGCGCGCTCGACATGCGCTACGGCGAGCAGATCTTCGAGATCACGGTGCCGCTGGACGGGGTCGACCTGGCCGCGAGCGATCTCGTGGCGCAGGTGACGGAGCGCTTCCACCGGCGTCACGAGGCGCTCTACGCCTACAGCGCCCCCGGCCAGGAGGTCGTCGTGGTCAACGCGCGGGTCGCGGTCGTGGGACGACTGCCCGTGCTGCCCGACCAGGGCGTTCACCCGGCGGGCGCCGCGCTCCCGCCGGCGCGCCGGCGCGTCTACCTCGACGGGTGGGTCGAGGTGCCCGTCCACCGCATGGAAGGCCTGGCGCCGGGCCGGCAGACGAAGGGGCCGGTGATCGTCGAGTCGGCGACGACGACGGTGCTCGTGCGCGAGACCGAGACGCTCACCGTCACGCCGCACGGCTGGCTCGATATCCGTCTCGTCTGACGCGCGCGTCGCGTCGCGCGCGTGCGTCGATTCACCGGCGAGGGGCGGGGCGGGGGGCGGCCTCGCCGGGACACGCTATCCACGGCGCGCGGCGCGAAGTATGTGAGCCACGAGGATACCGTTCACGGCTCCGTCGACCCGCAGAAGACGCGGTAGGCGGGGGGGCGGGGGTGAGGTAGCATGGATCGTCCACCATGGAGCGGGCACTTGCCGGTTCACGCGGGTGGCCAGAGGGAGCGGC
>JAICGY010000166.1 GCA_025922915.1 Candidatus Methylomirabilota bacterium
AGGATCGTGAGCCGCTTCACGCCGTGCACCAGACGTAGCCGGCGTAGATCGAGAGCGCCGGCGCGTTGAAGAGCAGGCTGTCGATCCGGTCGAGCATGCCGCCGTGGCCGGGAATGAGATCCCCGGCGTCCTTGGCGCCGACGCTCCGCTTGACCGCGGACTCCGCGAGGTCGCCGACCTGGCCCACCAGGCCGAGCACGAGCCCGGCCCCCGCCGCCCCCGCCGCGCCGCACGCCGGGAGCAGCCAGGCCCCGAGGAGGGCGGCCGTCCCGGTCGAGACGAGGACCTGGGCCGCGCCGCCCTCCACCGTCTTGCGCGGGCTGAGCACCGGCGCGAGCCGGTGTCGCCCGATCCGCGAGCCCACCAGATAGGCGGCGGACTCGCCGGCCCACGTGGCGCCGAGGAGGAGCAGCACGAGCCCCGGACCGGCGGGGCGGGCGTGGAGCCAGATGACGTGGCCCAGGAGCCAGCCGATGTAGACGACGCCGAGGAGCGTGCTGGCGGTGCGCCGCACGTCGGGCGACTCCCGGCCGACGAGCGCCGCGGCCAGGATCACCCCGGCCCCCAGCGTCAGCACCAGGCCCGGCCCCGGCAGCCGGTCGAGGAGCGCGCTCCCGGCCGGCGCCGCCGGGCCGAGCGCGAAGCTCGCCGTCAGGGCCGCCCCGACGGCGACCATGAGCCGGCCGTGCACCGGCTGCGCGGCACGCGAGAGCAGCGTCCCCAGCTCGGCGCAGGCCAGGGCGCTCGCCACGGTGACGAGGGCGGCGAACGCCCACGGCGGCGCCGCCACCGTCACCCACACGAGCCCCGGCGCCAGGACGAGCGTGCTCGCCACCCGCTTGGCGAGGGGCGACAGGCGGGCCGGCGTGTCCGGCGCGTGCATCGTCAGCGCCGCGACCCGTGCCACGTCACACTCCACCGAACCGGCGCGTTCGCCGCTGGAACCCCACGAGGGCGCGATAGAAGTCCGCGGGCCCGAAGTCGGGCCACAGCGTCGGCGTCACCCACAGCTCCGTGTAGGCGATCTGCCAGAGCAGGAAGTTCGAGATGCGCATCTCCCCGCTCGTCCGCACGAGGAGGTCGGGATCCGGCACGCCCTCCGTGTAGAGCGCCCCCGCGACGTCCGCCTCCGTCACCGCCTCCGGGTCGAGCCGCCCGTCCGCCACCCGGCGGGCGAGCGCCCGGAACGCGTCGAGCAGCTCGTCGCGCCCGCCGTAGTTGAACGCCATCAGCAGCGTGAGGCCCGTGTTGTCGCGGGTGGCCTTCACGACCCGGTCGATGCCCCGTCGCACGCCGGCGGGGACGCCGCCGGGCCGGCCGATGACCCGCAGCCGCACGTTCCGCGCCATCAGCTCCGGCAGCTCCCGCGACACCGAGTCCTCGAGGAGGCGCATCAGGGTCGAGACCTCCTCCTCCGGCCGGCTCCAGTTCTCGGTGGAGAAGGCGTAGAGGGTGAGGTAGGACACCCCGGCCGCGCCCGCCGCCCGGACGATCGCCCGGGCCGCCTTGACGCCCTCGTGATGGCCGGTCACCCGCGGCAGGCCGCGGCGCGTGGCCCAGCGGCCGTTCCCGTCCATGATGCAGGCGACGTGACGGGGCACCGGCTGGCTGCGAACGAGCGCGAGCAGCGCGTCCTCGTCGAGCCCCTCGAGCCCGACGAGCCCATCGAGCGAGACGGGGCTGGCCGGGCGCGGCGGCGTCAGAATGTCAGGAACTCCTGCTCCTTCTTCTTCAGCAGCTCGTCCACCCGCGCGACGTACCGGTCCGTCGTCTTCTGGATCTGCTCGTGACCGCGGCGCTCCTCGTCCTCGGAGACCTTGCGGTCCCGGGCGAGCGCCTTCAGCTTGTCGTTCGCCTCCCGGCGGACGTTCCGCACGGCGACGCGCGCCTCCTCGGCCATCTTGGCCACCGTCTTGACCAGCTGCTTGCGGCGCTCCTCGGTCAGCGGCGGGATCGCCAGCCGGATCAGCTTGCCGTCGTTCACCGGCGTCAGCCCCAGCTCGGATTTCAGGATGGCCTTCTCGATCGCGGCCAGCTGCCCCCCCTCCCAGGGCTGCACGGTCAGGGTCCGGGCGTCCGGGACGGAGACGGTCGCCATCTGGCTCACCGGCGTGGGGGTGCCGTAGTAGTCGACCCGGACGCCGTCGAGCAGCGCCGTGGACGCCCGCCCCGTCCGCACCGAGGCGAACTCCCGTGCGAGCACCTCCAGCGCCGTGGCCATGCGTGTGTCGACATCCTTCAGGACGGTCTGCATGTCCCCCCTCCTCTAGGCCGAGGACGTGACGATCGAGCCGACCGGCTCGCCGCACACGATCCGCTTGATGTTGCCGGACCGCGTCAGGTCGAACACGATGATCGGGAGCTTGTTCTCCATGCAGAGCGAGATCGCCGTCGTGTCCATGACCTCGAGCCGGCGGTTCAGGACCTCGATGTAGGTGGCCCGCGGCAGCCGCAGGGCCGTCGCGTCGCGAGCGGGATCCGCCGAATAGATGCCGTCGACCTTGGTCGCCTTCATGATCGCGTCGGCGCCGATCTCCACGGCCCGCAGCGCGCCCGCGGTGTCCGTGGTGAAGAACGGGTTGCCCGTGCCGGCGGCGAAGATGACGACCCGGCCCTTCTCCAGGTGCCGGATCGCGCGACGGCGGATGTACGGCTCGGCCACCGCCCGCATCTCGATGGCGGAGAGGACGCGCGTCTGGCAGCCGGCCTTCTCGAGGGCGTCCTGCAGGGCCAGCGCGTTCATCACGGTGGCCAGCATGCCCATGTAGTCGGCCGTCGCGCGGTCCATGCCGCCCGCGCTGGCGGCGACCCCGCGGAAGATGTTCCCGCCGCCGATCACGATGGCGACCTGCACGCCCAGCTCGGTGACGTCCCGCACCTCGGCGCCGATCCGCTCCAGCACCGCCGGGTCGATCCCGTACCCCTGGCTCCCGGCCAGGGCTTCCCCCGAGAGCTTCAGGACGATGCGGCGGTAGGCCGGGCTTGCGGAGCCGGCATCCGCCGTCATCGCTAGCCCGCCCCGCCGACCTGGAAGCGGCAGAACCGCCGGACGATCACGCGCTCCCGGGTCCGGGAGTTGACGGCGTCGACGAGCTCGCGCACGCGCGTCTTGCCGGAGGCGTCCTTGATGAAGGGCTGCTCCAGCAGGCACTGCTCGCTGTAGAACTTCTCCAGCCGGCCCTCGACGATCTTGTCGAGCACGCCGGCCGGCTTCTTCTGGTCGGCGACCTGGCTGCGGTAGATCTCGCGCTCCTTCTCGACCACCTCGGGTGGCACGTCCTCGCGCGCCACGTAGGCGGGGCTCGCCGCCGCGACCTGCATGGCGAGGTCCCTGACCAGGTTCTGGAAGTCGTCCGTCTTCGCGACGAAGTCGGTCTCGCAGTTGACCTCGATCAGCACTCCGAGCTTGGCGCCGGGATGGATGTAGGTGCCGACCACGCCCTCCTTCGCCTCCCGGCCCTCGCGCTTCTTGGCGTCGGCGAGGCCCTTCTTGCGCAGGTACTCCACCGCGGCCTGGAGATCGCCCGCGGTGGCCTGCAGGGCGGCCTTGCAGTCCATCACGCCGGCCCCGGTCTGGTCCCGCAGCGCCTTGACCGTCTGGGCGTCGGCCGCCATCACGGCGCCTCCGCCTCGGCCGCCGCCATCTCGACGCTCTCGGCCACCGGCTCCCCCGCCGGCTCGGCCTCGTCCTTGGCCAGCGTGCCCTTGCCCTCCAGGATCGCGTCGGCGATGCGGGAGGTGATGAGGCGCACGGCCCGGATCGCGTCGTCGTTGCCCGGGACGGCATAGTCGATCCCGGTCGGGTCGCAGTTCGTGTCCACGATGGCGACGATCGGGATGCCCAGGCGCTGCGCCTCGGCGACGGCGATGCGCTCCTTGCGCGGGTCGATGATGAAGACGGACGACGGCAGCGTCTCCATCGCCTTGATGCCGATCAGGGCCTTCTCGAGCTTCTCGCGCTCCCGGTCGAGCTCGAGCGCCTCCTTCTTGGGCAGCCGCTCGAACTCGCCGACCTCCTTCATCTCCTCGACCTTCTTGAGCCGTGCGATGGACTTACGGATCGTCGCGAAGTTGGTCAGCGTCCCGCCGAGCCAGCGCTGGTTGACGTAGTACATCCCGCAGCGGGACGCCTCCTCGAAGACGGTGTCCTGCGCCTGCTTCTTGGTGCCGATGAACAGCATGGTGCCGCCGCCGGCGGCCAGGTCCCGCACGTACGCCTGCGCCTCGCGGAACTTCTTGAGGGTCTTCTGCAGATCGATGATGTAGATGCCGTTGCGCTCGCCGAAGATGTACTTCTGCATCTTCGGGTTCCAGCGCTTCGTCTGGTGGCCGAAGTGCACTCCGGCCTCCAGCAGCTCCTTCATGGTCAGTGCCGCCATGTGTCCTCCCTCGGTTGGCCTCCGCCGCGCCACGGCGCTCCCGCGAGCGCCGACCGATCGGCGCGCGGCGTGTGTGATGTCGTCCTTACGTCGTGTACTTGCCGTTGATCCGGACGTACTCCTCGCTGAGGTCGCACGTCCAGATGCGCTCCTCGCCCCGGCCCAGGCCGAGGTCGATGACGATCTCGTACTCCGGTCTCCCCATGATCTCGCGGATGCGGTCCAGGCGCACGCCCTCGCGGAGCAGGCCCCGCTCGACGAGCCCTTCGTCCCCGAACGCGATGGCCACCCGGTCCTGCTCCACCCGGGCCGGCGACTTGCCGAGGGCCATCATGATGCGCCCCCAGTTGGGATCGGCGCCGTTGAGGGCCGTCTTGACGAGCGGGGAGTTGGCGACGCTGCGTGCCGCCGCGACCGCGTCGCGGCGGCTGACGGCGCCCCGCACGCTGACCGTGACGAGCTTGGTGGCCCCCTCGCCGTCGGCGACCAGCAGGCGGGCCAGACGCCCCATGACCGCCTCCAGCCCCGCCGTGAACTGCCGGAGGCCGCGCCCGCCCTTCTCCAGCGGCCGGTTCTCCGCGAGCCCGTTGGCGAGGACGGCCACGGTGTCGCTCGTCGACTGGTCGCCGTCGACCGTCACCCGGTTGAACGTCCGGTCCACGGCCCGGCGCAGCGCCCGGGCGAGGGCCCCTCGCTCCACGGCGGCGTCGGTGGCGACGAAGCAGAACATGGTCGCCAGGTGGGGCTCCAGCATCCCGACGCCCTTCGCGATGCCGCCGATGACGACCGGCCGCCCTCCGACCTCCACGCGGCACGCCGCCTCCTTCGGCCGCGTGTCGGTGGTCATGATGGCCTCCGCCGCGGCCCGGCCTCCCTGCGGCGACAGCGCCTTGACCAGGCGGGGAAGCGCCGCCCGGATCTTGTCCATCGGCAGGGGCACCCCGATGACGCCGGTGGCGGCGATGAGCACGTGGGTGGGCGGGATGCGCAGGAGATCGCCGGTGATCCTCGTCATCTCGCGGGCGTCCTTCACCCCACGCTCGCCGGTGCAGACGTTCGCGCACCCGCTGGAGGCGAGGATCGCCTGGGCCACGCCGCCCCGGGCGTGCTCGGTCGAGACGAGGACGGGCGCGCCCTTGATCTGGTTCGTCGTGAAGACCGCGGCCGCCCGCGCGGGCGTCGGCGAGTGGATCAGGGCGAGGTCCTTCCGCCCGCTGGGCTTGATGCCGGCGGCCACGCCGCCGGCGAGGATCCCGGGGACCGCGGTGATCCCCCCCTCGAGCCATTCCACCTCGAGCATCCCGGTCAGGGATACACCGGGGCGGCCTCGAGGCCGGTCCGCTCGCTCCACCCGGACAGGATGTTGAGGACCTGGACGCCGTTGGCCGAGCCGCCCTTGCCCAGGTTGTCGAGGGCCGAGACGCACACCGCACGTCCCGTCCGCCCGTCGGCGACGGCCGTGACGTCGCAGAAGTTGGAGCCCACCACCTGCCGGGTCGCGGGGCGGTCGCCCTCGTCGAGCACGCGCACGAAGGGCTCGCCGTCGTAGAAGTCCCGGTAGACCGCCACGAGGTCGGCCGTCGTGAGGGGGGTGGCGAGCGGCACCGAGGCGGTCGTGTACAGGCCGCGGTTGAGCGGGAGCAGGTGCGGCGTGAACGCGACCCGCACCGGCGTGCCGGCCAGGAGCGACAGCTCCTGCTCGATCTCCGGAGTGTGCCGATGCGTACCGATCGCGTACGCCTGCACGTTCTCGTTGGCCTCGGTGTACAGGTACATCGGGTCCACCTTGCGCCCCTGGGCGCCGGCGCCCGTGACGCCCGACTTGCCGTCGATCACGATGCCGTCGAGCCGGGCCAGGCCCTGCCGCAGGAGCGGAGCGATGGCGAGGATCGCTCCTGCCGGGTAGCAGCCGGGTGAGGCCACCAGCGCCGCCCCCGCGATCGCCTTGCGGTGCAGCTCGGGCAGCCCGTACACCGCCTCGGCGAGGCCGGCCGGGTCGGTGTGCGCGGCCTTGTACCAGGTGACGTAGTCCGCGGCCTCGCGCAGCCGGTAGTCCGCGGAGAGGTCGACGACCTTGGAGCCGGCCGCGCGCAGCACGGGCACCGCGCGCTGCGACTCCATGTGCGGCAGCGCGAGGAAGACGACGTCGGCCGCGGCCGCCAGCCACGCGGGGTCGTACTCGTGGAAGGCCAGGTCGGTGAGTCCGCGCAGGTGCGGGAACGCGCGCGCCAGCGGCTCGCCGGCGCGCCGGTCGGACGTCACGCCGGTGACGAGCACCCGGGGGTGGGCGAGCAGGAGGCGGAGCAGCTCGGCGCCCATGTACCCGCTGGCGCCGGCGACCGCCACCCGCACCCGGTCGGCGATGGTCACGCTACCGCTTCGAGTACTGGAACTTCTGCCGGGCGCCCGGCTGGCCGTACTTCTTGCGCTCGCGCATGCGGGGATCCCGCGTCAGGAGCCCGGCCTTCTTGAGAGGCTGCCGGAGCCGGTCGTCGACCAGGGCGAGCGCCCGGGAGATGCCGTGCCGCACCGCGCCGGCCTGGCCGCTCGGCCCCCCGCCGGTGACCGTCGCCAGGACGTCGAACTGGCCCGCCGTGCTCGTGACCTGGAACGGCTGCGCGATGATCATGCGCAGGGTCTCGCGGGGGAAGTAATCCTCGAACGCCCGCCGGTTGATCACGATCCGCCCCGCGCCGGGGCGCAGCCACACCCGCGCCACCGAGGTCTTGCGTCGCCCGGTGCCATACCCGCTGTCGACCACGGCCGCCATCAGCGCTCCTCCCCGCCACGTGTCGGGAGCGACAGCACTGCCGGCTGCTGGGCCGCGTGCGGGTGCTGCGCTCCCCGGTAGACCTTCAGCTTCTTCGCCATCGACCGCCCGAGCCGGTTCTTGGGCAGCATGCCCTGCACCGCCCACTCGATCACGCGCTCGGGGTGCGTGCGGACCATCTTCTCGAAGGTCACCTCGCGGAGCCCGCCGATGTACCCGGAGTGCCACCGGTAGACCTTGTCCGTGCGCTTGCGGCCCGTCACCTGTACCTTGTCGGCGTTGACCACGACGACGTGATCGCCGACGTCGAGATGCGGGGTGAACGTCGGCTTGTGCTTGCCGCGCAGGATGGCCGCGACCCGGGTGGCCAGGCGCCCCAGCACCTGCCCGTCGGCGTCGACCACCCACCACCGCCGCTCGATCTCGCTCTCCTTCGGAATCGGCGTCGCCATCGTCTCCTCTTCAACCGCCCGCCCGCGCGCGAGACCGTCGCCCGCTTCGGTGGCTCGCTAAGTGTCCGTCACCGATAGAAAATATGCAACGCCACACACTAGAGGAAAAGGGTATCGCTGTCAAGCCAGCGCGCCGCGTCAGGGGCGCGTCTTGCCGGGCCAGGGACAGAGCGCGCGGACGGGGCAGACCGGACAGGCCGGGCGGCGCGCCGTGCACGTGCGGCGACCGTGGACGATCAGCAGGTGGGTCGCCCGGGTGAGGCTGCCCCGCGGCAGCGCGGCCACGAGCCGGTCGTGCAGGGCGTCCGCATCGTCCGAGCGCGCCAGCCCGAGGCGCTGGCTCACGCGGAACACGTGCGTGTCCACCGCCAGCGCATCCTGGCCGAACGCGTTGCCGAGCACGACGTTCGCCGTCTTGAGCCCGACCCCCGGCAGCGCGGTCAGCGCCTCCCGGTCGGCCGGCACCTTCCCGCCGTGGCGCTCGACCAGAGCCCGGGCCATCGCCGTGATCGACCGCGCCTTGGCGCGGAAGAACCCGGTGGAGTGGATCGCGGTCTCCAGTGCGCTCGGGTCGGCCCGGGCGTAGTCGTCGGCGGCCGGATACCGGCGGAACAGCGCCGGCGTCACCAGGTTCACGCGCTCGTCGGTGCACTGCGCGGAGAGGATCGTCGCGACCAGGAGCTCCAGGGGCGTCGAGAAGCGCAGCTCGATCCGCGCGTCGGGGTACGCCCGGGCCAGCGCGGCGAGGATCTTGCGCGCGCGCGCCCGCCTGGCCGGCGCCGTCTCGGGCATACCGTCTCAGCGGCCCTCGGCCGCCCGCACGTCGACGGCGCCCGCCCCCGGGCTCATCGGTCGGCGATGAGCAGGAGCGACGCACCGGCCGGGACCCGCCAGCGCGCGACGACGAACCGCTCGAGACCGAAGACGCGGGCCAGGGCCGCGTTCACGGGCGCCGCCGGCCGTGACAGGTCGTGACCTGGCGCACCGCGCAGTCGCTTCCAGGCGCGCGCGGCCACGATCGCGGGCAGGAGCAGCGTGTTGAAGTAGGTGACGTGCCGGAGGCGGAACCCGGCCCGCGTGACGACGGCGCGGAGGCTCGTGGCCGTGTAGCGCCGGCGGTGCCCGAGCACCTCGTCGTGCGGGCTCCACACCCACGCGTACGCCGGCACGGTCACC
>JAICGY010000167.1 GCA_025922915.1 Candidatus Methylomirabilota bacterium
AGTGACATGGGGGGCTCCGGCCGCCCCCCATCCCCCCCGACGCTCGCAACCGCCCCGGCGAAGCCGTGGCGGCGCTCGTCGCCCCGCCACCCGCCTTCAGGGGCCCGCCGCCCGCCCGTCTACCAGATCGCTTCGGGCAGGGGCAGGCCGCGGAGCGCGTCGGCGGGCAGCGGGCCGGAGGGCTCGACGCCGGCGCGCTCTGCGAGGACGTAAAGCTGGCGGAGGTGCTGGCCGGCGTGCCAGGTCGTCCGCTCGAGCAGGTCGTGCCCCGACTGCGGGCCGTAGTAGACGTCCACGACCCGGTCGAACTCGTCGGCGCCCGCCCCCTGGAACCATCCCGTCAGGCGGCCACGGACGAGCGCCCCGTAGCGGGCCACGTCGCCGCCGTCCTCGAAATCGGCCGGGGCGCGCTCGTCGAACCAGGTCTCGGGCAGGCGACCCTGCTCCATGGCGTCCACGTACGCGAGCGAGAGCCGGAACACGTGGTAGGCCAGGTCGCGGGTCGTGCGGTCGCGCTCCGGCGGCTTGACGTCCAGCTGCCGCCGGTCGAAGCGGGCGACGAGCGCCTGGGCGGAGGCCAGCACGGCGTCGAGCCGCGCCGCGAGCTCGGCGGCCGACAACCGGCCCGGCGGCTGCCACGCCACGCCGAGCAGCGCCGCGTACGCGGCGGGGTTCCAGCCGTGCACGGCCCGGTCGCCGAGAGCGACGGCGGGCACGCGCGGCACGCCCAGCCGCTCGAGCTCCGCCCGCGCGGCGGGCTGGGCCTGGATGTCGACGGGGTCGAACTCGACCCCCCAGGACGCGAGGAGCTCCCGCGTCTTGGAGCAGGACGATCAGCCGGGCCGGTAGTAGAGGCGCGCCTTCACGGTCCCTCCTCAGCGCCCGCGGAAGGCGGGCGTCGCCTTCCCGGCGAAGGCGGTGACGCCGGTGCGGAAGTCCTCGGTCCGTCCGCTCGCGGCGATGGCCTGGGCCTCCAGCTCCATCTGGGTCTCCAGGCTCTCCCACGTCGACTGGTGGAAGAGCCGCTTGGCGGCGCCGAAGGCCTTCGACGGTCCCTGGGCCAGCTCCCGGGCGAGCGCGTCGACGTGGGCGCGCAGGTCGGCGTCGGGCACCACGCGGGTCACCAGCCCCCACTCCAGCGCCTCGCGGGCGCTCAGCGTGCGGTTCGTCAGGTACAGCTCGAGCGCGCGCCGGAGCCCGATCGTCCGGGGCAGGAAGTAGGACGACGACCCGTCGGGGGTGGCGGCGATCCGCGAGTAGGCCATCGTGAAGCGCGCCGACTCCGCGGCGACGACGAGATCGCCGGCGACGGCGAGGCTGAAGCCGCCGCCCGCGGCCACGCCGTTCACGGCCATGATCACCGGCTTGTCGCTCCGGCACAGCCGCGAGATGGCGCCGTGCAGGTAGGTCGTCAGCTCCTTCACGTGCGCGCCGATGCGCTCGAGGTTGTCGACGAAGCTCTTCACGTCCCCGCCCCCGCAGAAGGCGCGGCCCGCCCCCGTGACGACGACGCAGCGCACCTCGGGGTCCTCGTCGAGCTCGAGCGCGGCCTGGAAGAGCTCGCGCCCCATCGGCATGTGGAAGGCGTTGAAGGCGTCGGGGCGGTTGAGCACCAGCGTGCCGACCTGGTCCTTGCGCTCGACGATCAGGTACTGGTAAGGCATCGGCTCCTCCTCACGAGGCCGGGAGGCGCTCCCGCGCGACCGCGGCGACGGCATCGAGGACGTCCTGGATCTGCAGCGGCTTGACGAGCACGGCGTCGACCTGGTGCGCCGCGCGCTCCTCGGGAGACAGCTCGACCCCGAAGCCCGTGACGAGGACCACGGGCACCCGGGGCGCCGACTCCTTGCACGCGCGCGCCACCTGCCAGCCCGAGACGTCCGGCATGGCGAGATCGGTGATGACGAGGTCGAACCCCTCGGACCGGAAGCGGGCGATCGCGCCGGCGCCATCGTGGACGAGCACCACCTCGTGCCCCGCCGATCGCACGATGTCGGCGAGCGTCTCCCCGACCGCCGGCTCGTCGTCGACGACCAGGCAGCGCAGCGGGCGGACGGGCCGCCCGGCGGAGGCGGCCGCGGGCGCGGCCGACGCCGGCGCGACGCCACGCGGGAACGCGAGACGGAAGACCGCGCCCCGGCCGGGCTCGCTCTCCACCGTGATGGTGCCGCCGTGGCGCTGCACGATCCCGTACGTCATGGACAGGCCGAGCCCCGTCCCCTGCGGCCCCTTGGTGGTGAAGAACGGGTCGAAGATCCGCTCGCGCACGCCCGGGCTCATCCCCTGACCCGTGTCGGCGACCGTCACCTCCACCCGATCGCCGGCCGCCCGCGCGGCGATCGAGAGGGTCCCGCCCTCCGGCATGGCGTCGACGGCGTTCAGGATCAGGTTGGTCATGGCCTCCCGCAGCTCCGGGGGGCTGCCGATCACGGGGGCCACCGGGTCCAGATCCGTGCGCACGTCCACGAGGATGCCACGGCTCTGGGGCTCCTCGCGCCACCGGGCCTGCGTGATCTCGAGCGCGTCGCGCACCACCTGGGCGAGGTCGAGGGCGACGCGGGGCTGGTCGCGCCGGATGCGGGTGAACTCCTGCAGGCGCCGGACGGTCTGGGCGCCGTCGAGGGCTGCCCGCTCGATCACCTGCAGCCACCGCCGCTGCTGGGGGTCCTGCACGCGGCGCAGCAGCAGCTGCGCGCGGCCGAGCACGGAGGCGAGGAGATTGTTGAAGTCGTGAGCCACGCCGGAGGCCATCTCGCCGAGCGCACGGAGCTTCTCGGTCCGGACCAGCTGGTCCTGCGCCGTCGTCAGTTCCGAGTACGCGCGCGTCCGCTCCTCGTACAGGCGGACGCTGCTGAGGGCGAGGGCCCCCAGGTGCGCGACGTTGAGCAGGAGCCGCTCGTCCGCCTCCGTGAAGGGGCGCGTCTCGCTGCGCAGCGCGAGCACCCCGAGCACGCGGTCGCGGGCGGTCAGCGGCACGCCCATCCAGTGGCGCATCGGGTCCGCCGGCGGGACGGCGGCCACCCCGCGGCGACGGCACTCCCCGGCGTAGTCTCCGGTCCGGATGGCGCGGCCGGTCGCGAACACCACGGACATCAACCCCACGCCCGTCCCCGGGTAGCGGCGCGGCTCGGGCACGACCTCGCCGTCCACGATGCGCAGCGCCGCCTCGAGGGTGCCGTCCTCGTCGTGCAGGACGACGAGCAGGTTGCGCGCGTCCAGGACGCGCGCGATGTGGGCGCGGAGAGCCTCCAGCAGGGCGCCACGGTCGAGCTCGCCCGTCACCTTCTCCGAGAGGTCGTGCAGCGTGGACAGCTCCTCCAGGCGCTGCCGGTTCTCCTCGAACAGCCGCGCGTTCTCCACGGCGGCCCCGGCCTGGCTGGCGATGGCCTCCATCAGGGCCAGGTCGCTCGCCGGCAGCTCGCGGGTCCGGTCCCACCAGGCGGCGGAGAAGCCGCCGATCATCCGGTCCTTCGCCACGATGGGCACGAAGAGCTGCGCGCGGTGGGGGACCTGCGCCATGAAGTCGGCCGGGATCCGGGGATCGGTGGCGGCGTCGGCGGCGAGGACCGGCCGCAGGGTGCGCGCCGCCTCGGCGTAGAGGGGGTGGTCGGCGAGGGTCACCTCCATGTCACGCAGCACGGCGGCCCGCTCGGGCGGCAGCCGGTAGCCGACCAGGGGCCGCAGCGTCCGGCCGTCCTCCCCCAGCATCCAGAGGCCCACGCCGTCGGCGTCGATCGCCGTCAGGACCTCGCGGAGGAAGTGACGCACCAGCCCCTCGAGATCGAGGGTCGAGGAGAGCACGCGGCTCACCGAGAGGAGGCGCTCGGTCTCCGCGAGCCGGGCCTGCGTCCGCCGCGCGAGCTCCGCGTTCTCGAGGGCGAGACCGACCTGGGCCGATACCCCCTCCAGCAGCCGGACCTCGGCGGCGGGAAACGCACGGCCCGTCCGCCACCACACCAGGAAGATGCCGCCGATCGGCTCCCCGTGAGCCAGGGTCGGCACGAAGAGCAGCGAGTGGGGGGGCAGGCAGTCCGTCCACTCGCGGTCGAACGCCTCCCGGTGCACGTCGCCGCTCGTCAGGGCGCGGTGGTCGCGCAGCGCCTCGGCCAGCGCGGGCGAGCGCGGGAGCAGGATCGGGCGGTCGCGGAAGAAGTCGAGCAGCGACGGTGGCACGTGGTAGCCGCCGGCAGGGACGAGCGCGTCGCGCGCGGGATCGAGCAGGTAGAGGCCGACCATGTCGGCGCCGAACGCCCGCCCGACCTCGGCGGCGACCCGCCGCATGGCGTCCTCCGCCGGCCCGACCTGCGACAGGACCCGGCCGACCGCGAGCAGCGTCGAGGTCTCGCGCAGCCGCTCCTGCGCCTCCGCGTAGAGCCGCGTGTTCTCGAGGGCGAAGGCGAGCTGTCCCCCGATCGCCATCGCGAGGTCACGCTGCCAGTCCGCGAACGGCTGCGGCCGCTCCCCGTGGTCGAGCGTCATGATCCCGATCACCCGCTCCTGCCGCACGAGCGGCACGATGAGGCACGAGCGCAGGCCGAAGGCCTCGACCCATTCCCGGGGAATGAGCGTCGTCGCGGCCGTGTCCTCGATGACGAGCGGCTGGCGGGTCTCCATCACCTGGCGGTTTGCCGCCACGTCCTGCGGCCGCCCGACCGGCATCGATTTGAAGCGGGTCCACAGCTCCGGGACGTGACGGCCGTCGGCGAACTGCGACATGACGGGGACGACGCGGTCACCGTCCCAGACCTCGAGCGTGCACCGGTCCACCTGGCAGACCTGCGCCACCTTGACCCCGACCTGCGCCAGCAGCGTCCGCGAGTCGAGCGTCGAGTTGAGGAGCTCCGCGACGTCCAGGAGGGCGCGCGTCTCGGTGAGCCGCCGTGCCGTCTCCGCGTACAGCCGGGCGTTCTCGAGGGCGACCGCGGCCTGGGCGGCGACTGAGCCCAGGAGCACCTCGCTCCCCGCGGTGGCCGGCCAGGGCGCCGACCGGGCCAGGGCGAAGACGCCGAGCGGCCGATCGCCGCTGACGATGGGGTACACCGTCAGGCATCGCAGGCCACGCCCCAAAAAGGTCTCGGGCTGCAGCACCCGCTCGTCCTGCGCGATGTCGGCCCAGAGGATCGGGGTCCGGTGGCGCACGACCCAGCCGGCGGCGCCCTCGCCCGTCGGCAGGGTGTCGCGCAGGGCGGCCACGTCGTCGGGACCGCCGTGCGCGACGGCCCGCCGCAGCCGCTGCGTCGCGGAATCGTACGTCCAGAGGCTCACGTACGCGGCGTCGAAGAGATCGGCGATGGAGCGCGCCAGGGTGCGGAGGACCTCCTGGACGTCCAGCGACGAGGAGACGAGGCGGTTGACCGCCTCCAGGGCCGCCAGGCGGTCGGCGTGGCGCCGCGTCTCCTCGTAGAGGCCGGCGTTCCTGATCGCGGCCGCCGCCTGCGCCGAGAAGGACCGGAGCAGATCCTCGTCGTCCGCGCCCAGCCGGATGGGCCGGGGCCCGATCAGGACCAGGACCCCGAGGAGCTGCTCGCGGTCGATGAGCGGCGTCGCGTGCAAGCTCCGGAAGCCGCGCTCCCGCGCCCACGCGCGCGCGACGAAGCGCGGGTCGGCGAAGATGTCCGGGATATCGAGGGCCCGGCGCTCCGCGGCCACCCAGCCGACGGCCCCCTCCCCGAACCGCAGCCGGTCGATGCCGAGGTCGGGCCGTGGATCCTCGGAGCGGGCCCGGAGCTCGAGCACGCCGGCCGCCTCGTCGGCCACCCAGAAGGCGACGAAGGGCTCGCGCATGATCTCGCCGGCGGCCCGGGCGATGGAGGTGAGGACCCGGTCGGTGTCGAGCGACGAGGTGATGAGGTGGTTCAGGCGCGCCAGCGTGCGCAGGCGGGCGGCGCGCGTCTCGGCCGCCTGGTACAGCCCGGCGTTCTGCAGTGCGATCGCCGCCTGCGCGGCCAGGCTCTCGAGCAGCTCGAGGTCCTCCGGCGAGAAGGGCGCCGCGTCGGCGCCCGACCGCCGCATGGTGATCACGCCCGTCACGCGGCCCTGCAGCGTGAGCGG
Source organism: Candidatus Methylomirabilota bacterium (assembly GCA_025922915.1). Taxonomy (GTDB): domain Bacteria; phylum Methylomirabilota; class Methylomirabilia; order Rokubacteriales; family CSP1-6; genus JAICGY01. Next base: position 6,052 of record JAICGY010000167.1, read on the forward strand.
GTGGGCGATGGCGTGCCGGACGCCCGCGTGCACGAACCCGGGCCGCGCGTGCGGTGAGCGGGGGTAGTCGTTCGCCATCACGCCCCGGCGCTCGGCCGCCGCCGTGCCCGACACCCCCTCGCCCAGCCGCGGCTCCTGAACGGGGGGCCCGGCCGGCCCCGTCCAGACGCGCCGCACCAGGCGCTCACCGTCCTCGAGCTCGTAGAGGGCGCCCTCGGCGGCGAAGAGCCGGGCGGTCCGCTCGACGACCAGCCGGGTCAGGCGACTGCGATCGAGCTCGGCCGCCATCTCGCGCTGGATCTCGGCCAGCGCGGTGATCTGCCGGCGACGCGCGCGCTCCCCCGAGAACAGCCGGGCGTTCTCCAGCGCGAGCGCGGCCTGGTCGGCGAAGGCCTGGAGGACCTCGGCCTCCTCCTCGGTCCACCGGCGGCCGCGCGCGTCCGTCACGCCGAGGGCGCCGATGATCGACCCCGTGGCCCGGAGCGGGACGGCGAGCACGGCGGGGTCCCCGGAGCGGGTCAGCCCGTCGCGCAGGTCCGGCTCGACCCCGACCAGCGGGTCGTCGAGCACGTCGCTCGAGGCGACCGCGCGGGCCTCGGCCACCGCCCGGCCGAGCACGCCCACGCCGGGCGGCAGCACGTGCCCCTGGGCGAACGCGCTGCCGGCCCGGCCGCCGAGGGCCACGGCCACGAGCGAGCCATCGGGCTGGACCAGGCGGACCACCGAGGACCGGCCCCCGAACAGGGTCAGCACGCTCTCCGCGGTGCGTGTGACCACGTCGGTCACGTCGAGGCTCTCGGTCAGCGTCCGGGCCAGCCGGGCCAGCTGCTCGGCCTCGCGGCGACGCCGGGTGGTCTCCGCGTACAGCCGCGCGCTGTCGAGCGCCAGGGCGGCGTGGTCGGCGAACGCCTCGGCGAGCCGGATCTCCTCGGGCGCGAAGGTGCGGCCGGTGCGGTCGGCCACGGCGAGGGCGCCGAAGACCCGGTCCTGCACGACGAGGGGGACCGCCATCACCGCGCGGTCGGTGACGCCCGCGATCAGGCCCCGCACCGCGGGCTCGTACCGGATCTCCTCGGCGCACAGCACGTCGGGGGCGGCCACCGGACGGCGCGCCTGCACGGCCAGGCTCGCCACGCCCGATCCCCGGACGAGGTGCTTCGTCCACTCGAAATCGCCGCCCCGGGACTCGGTCACGGTGCGCAGGTCGCCGACCTCGTCGAGCCGGTACAGCGCCGAGGACTTGGCGCCCAGCAGCGCGCGGATGCTGTCGGCGACGCGCTGCCCCACGACGTCGGGGTCGAGCGTCTCGGACACCACGCGCCCCAGGTCGGCCAGGCCGCGCATCCGCGCCGCCTGGTCGCGCGCCTCCCGGTACAGGCGGGCGTTGTCGATCGCGATCGCCGCCTGGTCGGCGAGGGACTGGAGGATGGCGAGGTCCTCCGCGCCGTACTCCCGCCGGTCGCGCGTGCCGAGGCCGAGGGCCCCGATCACCCGCTCGCCGAGCAGGAGCGGCACGACGGCCGCGGAGACGACGCCCTCCGCCTGGAGCTGCTGGCGGTTGCGCAGGTCGGCGTCGACGCCGACGTCCGGGACGCCGATCGGGCCGCGCGCGGTGACGGCACGGCCGAGGAGGCCCTCGCCGAGCGGCAGGCGCCGGAGGCCGGCGGCGGAGGCGCCGGGGCCGGCGGCCGCCGTGAGCACCAGGCTGTCCCCGGCCTCGTCCACGAGCCAGAGGCGCGCCACGCTCGCCTCCAGCAGCTCGACGGCGGACTCGGCGATCCGCCGCACGACCTGCTCCACCGACAGCGTGGCCGTCAGCCCGCGCATGAGTCGCGTGAGGCTCTCCAGCCGTCGGCCCTTTTCGCGGGTCTCGGTGAGGAGCGCGGCGCGGGCGATGGCCAGCCCGACCTGGTGGCCCACCGTCCGCAGCAGGGCCAGGCGGTCGTCGTCCACGCGGCGCACGACGCTCGAGAGCAGGACGATGACGCCCCACGTCCGCGCCTCGACGGGGATCGGCACGGCGAGGTGCGTGCGCCAGCCGGCGGTGCCGAGGGCGCGGAGGGCAGGCGCGAGCCGGCGGGTCGCGGCCAGATCGGTCAGGACCGGCCGGACCGTGCGCGCCGCCTCGACGAGCGGGCCGCGCGCGGCCCGTGGCCCGTCGAGCCCGGCGGCGGCCCCCGGATCCAGGCCGGCGACGGCGACGAGCGCGAATCGCCCGGCGGCCGGCTCCCGGCGGTACAGCAGCGCGGCCTGCATTCCGGCCACGTCCCGGACCACCTCGAGCACCTGGCGCGCCGTCGTCTCGAGATCGGCGGCGGCGGCGCCGGCGACGGCCGCCGCGGCGGCGTGGAGCGCCGGGAGCCCGCGGCGGCGCGGCGCGCTCCGGCGCCGGCCGCTCAGCGACGCTCCCCCACGTGGTGCAGCTTCATGAGGTTGGTGGTGCCGGTCACCCACATCGGCGAGCCGGAGATGATCACGAGCGTGTCCCCGGCCTGGACGGAGCCGTCGCCGAGCAGCTCCCGCTCGATCTCGTCCACCATCTCGTCCGTCGTCTCGACCTTGCGGATCAGCCGCGAGGTCACGCCCCACGAGAGCGCGAGCCGGCGGCGCACCTCGACCGAGGGGGTGAAGGCGATGATCGGCACGTCGGGACGCTCGTGCGAGATCAGCCGCGCGGAGAACCCCGACTGGGTGAACGCC
>JAICGY010000168.1 GCA_025922915.1 Candidatus Methylomirabilota bacterium
CGACGGCGGCGCGCACCTCGGCGACGATCCGGTCGAGCCGGGCCGCCGGCGCCAGCGTGTACTCCACCAGGGCCAGGTTGAAGCCCGCCGGCAGGAGCCCCTCGCCGAGGAACGCGTAGGGCTCCTTGTCGTTGGTCTGCCAGTAGCCGCCGTGGACGTAGACCAGCGTCGGCGCGGCCGGCGTCCCGCACGCGAAGAAGTCCAGGCGCTGCCGCGCGCCGTCGCCGTAGCGCAGGTCGATCCGCCCGGACCGCGCCCGGCGCAGGGCGTCGCTGCGCGTGCTCCAGCCCGCGACGTGCTCATCGCGCCGGGCCTGCCCCACGGCGGCGGTGTTGTTGTAGGCGGCGTCCAGGGCGGGGCGGTCCATGCCTCGGTAGAGCATCATGGTCCTCGGTCCGCGGAGCGAGCGCCGGCGCCCGCCGTGGCGGTGAGCCCCGTCTTCGCGTACTTCACGTCGCGGTACTCGCCGGAGAGCACGGGCGGGTGGCGGGCCGGGCCCTGCGAGGGCAGGCACTCGATCAGCGCGTCGTAGTTGGGATGGCTGAAGAAGGCGATGGACAGGCGCGGGGGACCGGGACCGGCGACGGGCGGCGGGTTCACCACGCGGTGCAGGTTCGAGAGCCACCGGTCGTTGGTCCAGCGCATGAGGAGGTCGCCGATGTTCACCACGAACGTGGTCGGCGACGTCGGCACGTCGACCCACCAACCGTCGCGGGTGCGCACCTGCAGGCCGCCCGGCACGTCCTCGCCGCTCAGGATGGTGAAGCCGCCGTAGTCGGTGTGGGCGCTGGCCCGGAGCTGGCCCGGCCGGGGCGCGACGGCTTGCGCCGGGTAGTAGTTGAGCCGCATCGTCCCGATCGAGCGGTCGATCTTGTCGTCGAAGAAGCGCTCGTCGACGTCCAGCGCGATCGCGGCCAGCCGCATCAGGGAGACGACGAGCCCGCTCATCGTGCGGTAGTACGCCGTCGCCGCCGGTACGAAGCCGGCGGGGACCGCGGGCCAGATGTTCCGCTCGAAGTGCCGGCGCCCGAGCGGGCTCGTGTAGTACGGGTCGGCCGTGGTGTCGACGGGGCCGATGTGGAAGAACTCCTTCAGGTCGGGCGGGGCGGCCGCGTCGTTGGCCTCCGACAGCGCCTCGCCGCCGACGGCGTGGTAGCCGCGGTTCGTGCCGGGCACGGGATGCCGGGCCCGCAGCTTTTCGGCGAGCGGCAGGGCGAAGAACTCGTGGGCCACCCGGCGCAGGTCGTCGACGAGGTGGTCGGGCACGCCGTGGCCGCGGAGGGCGAAGAAGCCGATCTCGCGGCAGGCGGCGTCGATGGCGCCGGCCACGCGCCGGCGCTCGGCGGGGCCGCCGCCCCGGGTGGGGCCGAGATCGATCACGGGGACCTCGGTCATCGTCGTGTCCTGAGGGCTAGAGGGTCGAGAAGACGGAGCCGCCGTCGACGACGAGCGTCTGTCCGCTCATGAACGCGCTGTCGTCGGAGGCGAGGAACACCACGGTGCCCTCCACGTCCTCGGGGAAGGCGTCGCGCTTGAGCGAGCGGGCCTGCATGATCGCGCTCAGCTGGAATCCGGTGATGTCGGGGTTGGCCTGGACCGTGTCGCTCAGGATCAGCCCGGGCGCCACCGCGTTGACGGTGATGCCGCTCGGCCCCAGCTCGCGGGCCAGGGCGCGCGTCATGGCGACCACGGCGCCCTTGGAGGCGACGTAGTGCAGGAGCAGGGCCGTCCCCTTGGCCACGATGGCGGAGGCGACGTTGACGATGCGCCCGCCGCCCTGCGTGCGCATCACGGGGGCGACGGCGCGGGCGCAGTTCCAGACGCCCTTGACGTTGACCGCCATGACGCGGTCCCACTCGGCCTCGGGGATCTCGTCGAAGGGTCGGGGCCGGAGGGTGGCGAAGACGGCGGCGTTGTTGACGAGCACGTCGATGCGGCCGAAGCGGGCGACGGCGGCGTCCACCATGGCGCGCACGGCGACACCGTGGCTGACGTCGGTCCGGACGCCCAGCACCCGGCCGCCGCCGCCGAGGGTCTCCACCGCCGCCGCGGGATCGACGACGTCGGCCACCACGACGCGGGCGCCCTCGGCCACGAAGCGCCGCGCGTACGCAAGCCCGATGCCTGCCGCCCCACCCGTGATCACCGCGACCTTGTCCGCGAGCCGCATTCTCCGCCGCAGAGTAGAGGGCGAGGGGGGCGGCGTCAATGGCACCGCCGACGGCGGCGAGGGTCGCTTGACCGCCGCGCCCGCCCGCGCTAGTGATGATCCAGCCGCCACGCCAAGGAGGGCGCCATGAAGGACGGACTCCGGTTCGTGGACTGCGACATGCACGTCATGGAGCCGCCCGACCTGTTCCAGCGCTACCTGGACCCGCGGTTCCGGGAGCGGGTCGTCCTCCCGATCGGCGCGGACGGCCGTCCGCGCCGCGGCACCATCGTCATCGACGGGCTGCCGGCCACCCGCGACGCCGAGCTGCAGCAGTACCGCAAGCGCGCGCGGCCGGCCTCGGCGCACACCACGCAGCCGCTGTCGGGGTCACGGCTGGCGGACACCGGGCGGCTGGACTTCGCCGTCGCCCGCGACTACGACGCGGTGGCGCAGGTCATGGGCATGGAGATGGAAGGCGTCGACATCGCCGTGCTCTTTCCCACCACGGGCCTCAGCCTGCTCGCCCGCGACGACCTCGATCCCTGGCTGTCACTCGCGCTGTGCGAGGCCTACAACAACTGGATCGCCGAGTTCTGCCGGCACAGCCCGGACCGGCTGAAGTTCGCGGCGATGCTGCCCGTGCACGACGTGCACCTCGCCTGCCGGGAGCTGCGGCGCTGCGTCCGTGATCTCGGCGCCGTCGGATCCTTCGTGCGCCCGAACCTCGTGAACGGCCACTTCTGGCACTCGAACTACTGGGACCCGCTCTACGGCCTGCACGAGGAGCTGGACGTGACGTGGGGCTTTCACGAGGGCACGGGCGCCTGGTACTCGCACATGAACACGCTCTACGGCGAGAACCGGTTCTATCGCCACGTGGCCAGCCACTGGATCGAGATGCAGCAGGCGCTGATCGCCATGATCATCGGCGGTGTCTTCGAGTTCCACCCCCGGTTGCGCGTGGGATTCCTCGAGGCGCAGAACTCCTGGGCGCCCGGCCTGCTGTCGCGCATCGAGTGGGACTATCCGCAGTACCGCGAGACCCACGCCCCCTACCTGTCGCTGACCCCGAAGGAGTACTTCCGGCGCAACTGCTGGGCGGCGGTCGAGGGCAGCGAGCCGGAGATCGAGGCCACTGCCGGTCTCATCGGGGCCGACCGCATGTGCATCTCGACGGACTACCCGCACTTCGACTCCAACTTCCCCCACGTCTCGACTAACCTCCTCAAGAACGTCTCCCGCGAGACGGCGGCGCAGATCCTGATGGGCGGCGCGCACCTCTACGGGTTCACGGACGCGGACTTCGCGAAGGCCGACGCGGCCGCGGCCGGGAACGCGCGGTAGGATCTGCGGCATGGCATGGGGCTACGTCACGGTCGAGCGGCACCCGCCGCTGGCCGTCGTCCGCTTCGATCGCAAGGCGAACCGCAATGCGTTCGACCAGCAGCTCGTCCGGGAGCTGACGGAGGTGGCCCGCACGTTTCACGACGACATGGACGTCCACGTCGTGGTGCTGGCCGGGGCGCCCGACGCCTTCTCGGCCGGGGCCGACCTGAAGGACGCCGGTTCCTGGCAGCTCGCCGGGAAGACCGACGTGCAGCGGCGGCACCGGTTCCATGCCGGCGTGCGGCTCTGCCGGGCGTGGGAGGACATGCCCCAGATCACGATCGCCGCCATGGAGCGCATGGCCGTCGGCGCCGGCGTGGCGATCGCGCTCGCCTGCGACTGGCGCGTGCTCGGGCGCTCCGCCTTCCTCTACGTCCCCGAGGTCAAGATCGGCCTCAACCTCCAGTGGGGCGCGCTGCCGCGGCTGGTGACCCTCGTCGGCCCGGCGCGCGCCAAGCGCATCACCCTGCTGTGTGAGCGGCTGGACGCGGCGACCGCGCTCGCATGGGGGCTGGTCGACGAGGTCGCGGACGACGGGCGCACCGTGGACGTGGCGCTCGCGATGGCGTGCACGACGGCCGAGCGGCCGCCGGTGACCGTCCGGCTCATGAAGGAGGCGATCAACGCCACCGCAGCGGCGCTGCACCGGGCCACGTCGTTCGCGGACGGGGACCAGAGCCAGCTCACGGCCTCCTTCGAGGCCGCCCGCGCCGCGCGCGACCGGTTCGGCCAGCGCTGAGGGCGCCGACCGCCTCAGCGCGCGGTGATGTACTCCCGGAGATAGCGGTTCTCGTACTGCGCCTCGTCCAGACAGGCCTTGACGAGATCGCCGATGGAGACCAGCCCGACGAGCCGGTCGCCGTCGAGCACGGGCAGGTGACGGACCCGGTTCTGCGTCACGACGCCCATCGCGTAGTCGACCTCGTCGTCGGCGACGCAGACGATCAGGTCGCGCGTCATGACCTCACGCACCGGAATGCGCGCGAGCTCGGTACTCCGGTGTCGGCACGTCCGCAGCACGTCGCGCTCGCTGAGGATCCCGGCGATCGCGCCGGTCTCGTCGCGCACCAGCAGCGCGCCGATGCTGTGCTGCACCAGCAGCCCCACCGCGTCGAGGACGGTCTGCCCGGGGTCGATCGCATGCACGTGGGATCCCTTGGCCTGCAGGATGTCGCGGATCTTCATGGCGACCTCCTCCCGCGGCCCGTCGGGAGACGGGACGCTCGCTGTCGCTCGATCCGAGCGGTTCGAGATACCGCCGAGACGGCTCGAGCGTGTCGCCGTGCTCGTGGTGGCCGGCGGTGTGCTGGGCGCACGCCAGGAGCCGCACGCGGTCGCTGCGGCTGCGACGGTAGGCGTCCAGCAGGCTCTCGTCGCGTTGCCCAGAGCATGGCCGACACCCGGTCGCTTGACAAGGGGTGGGAGGCCGGCCACCGGCGCGCCGCCGGGCACGTCCCTGCGGCGTGGTCAGGAAGGCGAGGGAACGAATACGGGACGGCTCGTCCTCGACCAAGAGGGCAGGACATGGAGAGCGGAGATCGGTCCTCCCGTCGCACCGTCGCGCTCGCCGGTCTGGCCGTGGTCCTGCTGGCCGCGAGCCTGGCCGGCGCCGCCGAGCGGCCGGGAGCCGGCGCGGGCGCGGGGCCGGCGACGCCGCCCGGTACGGCCCCCCGCCCGACGGAGGCGAAGGTCGATCTCGCCGAGCTGGAGGCGCGGTTGCGGAGCACCGACGCCATCGGGTTCCTGACCAAGCTCTCGCTGAAGGGCCAGATCGACGACCTGCTGGACGCGTTCGCCGCCTACCACGCGGAGCGGCAGGACGGACCGGCCGCCGGCGAGGCCGACGACGCGCTGGTCGGCCTGCGAGAGCGCTTCAACCTCCTGCTCATGAAGGTGCTCTCGCTGGTCCAGGACGAGGACGAGGCGCTGTTCGGGATGATCGCGACCTCGCGCGAGGCGCTGTGGCGGACCTTGACCGATCCCCGGCGGTTCCAGGCCGCCACGGAGCCCGCCTCGCCGGGGCGGTTCGCGACGACGGCCGGCCCGCGCCGGCCAGGAGGGCTGCGATGACCGCGCGTGCGCTCGTGACGGCCAGTCTGCTGACGCTCGCCGTGGCCGCGCCGGTGCCGGCGCTCGCGCAGGCGGTGGGGACGGCCAAGGACCTGGCCGCCGTCATCGCCCTGCAGGGCAAGCCGTGCGGCACCGTGGTGAGCTTCCAGAAGCACGGCGAGAACGACTACACCGCCCGCTGCGCGAGCGGCCACGTCTACCGCGTGGCCGTCGACGCCCGGGGTCGCGTCGTCGTCACCGACCAGAAGTAGGCGGGCGACCGGCGCCCGGTGACGTCTCGGCTCTAAGCGCGAACCACGTGCACGTCCTCCGGGCCCCAGGCCACGAGCAGCTTGGCGCCGTCGTGGACGGCCGCGGGGGCGGCGCCGGGAACGCGCACGCGCACGGGCTGCCCCTTCGCCTTGCCGAGCACCAGCAGGCTGTCGCCGTAGTTGACCGTGCTCTCCACCTCCAGCTCCAGGGTCACGAGCGGAGCGGGCACGTCACGGCTCTCCACTAGCCGCAACCGCTCGGGCCGGACGAGGACGTCCACGCGCTCCCCCGGCCGCCCGGGATCGCCGGCGACGGTGATCGTCGTGTCGAGCCGGTCCAGCCGCACCCGCCCGGCGGGGGCGTCCGTCACCGTGCCCGCGAAGAAGTTGCTGTCGCCGACGAACTCCCCGACGAAGCGGGTCGCCGGGCGCCGGTAGATCTCGAGCGGCGGGCCGGCCTGCTCGATGACGCCGCGATTGAAGACGACGATGCGGTCGGACATCGTCATCGCCTCGGTCTGATCGTGGGTCACGTAGACGGTCGTGACCCGCAGCGCCCGGTGGATGCGCCGGATCTCCACCTGCATCTGCTCGCGGAGCGTCTTGTCGAGCGCGCCGAGCGGCTCGTCCAGGAGCAGGACCTCCGGCTCGAAGACCAGGGCCCGGGCGAGGGCGACCCGCTGCTGCTGCCCGCCCGACAGCTGCCGCGGGGATCGGCCCGCGAGCTCCCGCAGCCCGACCAGGTCGAGGAGCTTCGCCACGCGGGCCTCGATCTCGGCGCGAGGCCGTCCGCGCATCCGGAGGGGGAACGCGACGTTGCGGGCGACGGTCATGTGCGGGAACAGCGCGTAGTTCTGGAACACGATGCCGATGTTCCGGCGGTAGGGCTTGACGCGCGTCAGGTCGCGGCCGGCGAGCTCGATGCTGCCGGCGGTGGGCGTCTCGAAGCCGGCGATCATCAGGAGGGTCGTGGTCTTGCCCGAGCCGCTGGGGCCCAGGAAGGTCACCAGCTCGCCCCGCGCGATGTCGATGCTGATGCCGGCGACCGCCGACGAGACACCGTCGTAGGACTTGACGAGGTTGCGGAGGCGGAGATGCGCCTCGTCCATGCTACTCCGCGAGCTGCGCGCTCCGCCACCGGAGGGCGGCGCCGAGCCCCTCCTTCCTGACGATCTGCTCGAACTGCTCGCCCACCCGGGTGCGGGCGGCGTAGAGCGGCGCCAGCACGTCCAGGCCCGCGTCGATGGCGTGGCGGAACCCCGCCGCCTCCGCGCCGCGGCGGACGGCGAGCTTGGTCGCCGCGAGCGCTTCCGGCGAGATCCGGGCGAGCCGGTCCGCGTAGCGCAGCGTGGCCTCGCGCAGGGTGGCGAGCGGCACGACGCGGTTCACCATTCCCCAGGCCAGCGCGGTCGGGGCGTCGATCGTGTCCCCGAAGTAGAGCAGCTCGCGGGCGCGCTTCAGCCCCACGACGAACGGCATGACGAGCGCGGGGCCGACGTTGTCGAACCGGATCTCCGGCTCCCCGAAGAGCGCGTCGTCGGCGGCGATCGTCAGGTCGCACATCATCGCCAGCTCGCAGCCGCCGCCGAGCGCGTGGCCCTGCACCGACGCGATCACCGGCTTGCGCATGTCCCACGGGGTCAGCTCGAGGCGGACCGACCCGGTCAGGTGGCGGTGCCACCGGAGCGCGTCGTGCCGCCGCTCGGCGGCCTCGGCGTCCCCCGCCGAGATGTCGTAGCCGGCGCAGAAGCTCCGGCCCTCGCCGCGCAGGATCACGACGACCGTCGCCGGGTCGCGGTCGGCCTCCTCGAGCCGCGCCGACAGCCCGGCGCGCACGTCCCGGTTGATGGCGTTCAGCTTGTCGGGCCGGTTCAGCGAGACGATCCCGACCTTGCCGGTCACGGTGTAGGTGACGAACTCCTCAGGCATCGCGCGGTCCCTCCTGCGCCGGGACGATGAGCGCGTCGACCACCACGCACCCCTGCCCCTGGGGCAGCACCCGGATCGGGTTCAGATCGATCTCCGCGATGGCGGCGCGGTCGGCCCAGGCGTAGTCCGCCAGCGCGTAGAGGCAGCGGCAGAGCGCCGCCACGTCGGCCGGGGGCTGGCCGCGGAAGCCGGCCAGCAGCCGCGCGGCCGGCGTCGCGGCGATCAGGGCCTCGGCATCGCCCGCGCGGAGCGGCAGGGGACGCAGCGCCACCTCCGCGAGGGCCTCGACGGCGACGCCGCCGAGGCCGACCACGAGGACGGGGCCGAAGTCCGGATCGCGGCTGACGCCGGCGAGGACCTCGACGCCCCCGCGCACCATCGGCTGGACGACGAACCCGTCCGTCGCGACCCCGGCCAGCGCGCCCAGGCGGACGGCGGCCATGCGCTCCCACGCCTCGCCGAGCTCGGTCGCGTCGCGCAGGCCGACGGCGACGAGACCCAGGCCCGAGCGATGGGGCACGTCGTCGGCGACGAGCTTCAGCACCACGGGGTAGCCGATGGCGCTCGCCGCCGCCACCGCCTCCGTCCGGTCGTGGACGAGCGCCTCGCGCACGACCGGCAGCCCCACGTCGGCGAGGAGCCGCTTGGCGTCGTGCTCGTGGACTGTGCGGCGCCGGCGCCCGCCGAGCAGGGACGCGAGCGTCCGGGGCGGGGCGGGAGGCGCGGGCCGCGGCGCCGGCCGGGGCTCGGCGCTCCGGGCGAGCCGGTCGATCGCCCGGAGCCCCTGGCGCGTGCCGCCGATGACCGGGATCCCGCGAGCTCGGAGGTAGACCTGCTGATCGCGTCGGAAGACCCCCGCGCGCGTGCCCATCAGGTAGAACGGCTTGGAGGAGTCGCGGGCCGCCTCGGCCAGGATCTGCGCGTACTCCATGAGCCGCTCCGCGCTCCCGAGC
>JAICGY010000169.1 GCA_025922915.1 Candidatus Methylomirabilota bacterium
GGCGACCGTGACGCCCGGATGCCGGCGCTCGAACTCGCGGAGCAGCGCCGGCAGCGGGTCGGCGTCGCCCGGCATCCGGGAGTGGCGGACCACGAGGTGGGCGGTGGATCCGTCCCCGGGCACCGGGCCCGCGCAGCCGCCGAGCGCCAGCGCGAGCAGCAGCCACGCGGCCGGGCGGCGGCGCACGAGGGCCTACGCCCCGGCGCCCAGGAGCCGGACGATCAGGACGAAGACGACGGCCTGGATGAGCCAGCCCAGCGCGCAGACGCCGACGGCGCGCAGCGTCGAGCTGAAGTCGAGCGCCTGGCGGACGGCCACGACGACCGCGACCAGGCTCCAGATGGCCGTCACGAGGAAGACGGGGTCGCGGATCCCCGGCACGATGCCGATCACGCGCAGCAGGCCGGGCGCCGTCGCGAAGCCGATGGCGCGGAGCAGCTCGCTCGCGCTGGCGCGGGTCCCGGGCTCGGCCAGCCACTTCGTGCCGATCCAGTAGGTCAGGTAGGACCACACGAGCCAGCCGACGACGCCGCCCACGACGCCGGCGATGAGGCCGCCCACGCCCTCGCCCAGCCCGATGCCCCCGGCGACGCTCGACAGCACGACGACGGCCACCGCCTGCGCCGTCGCCGACTCGTCCGCCTCGACCTCCTCGTAGGTCCCGGTGCTGATCTTCGCCGCCCCGACGATGCGCTCGACGAACGTGGCCATGGGTCGCCCTCCGACCGTGGGATTCGCGCCGTTGTCCTCGGGCCGCCACCGATGGAGCCCGGCAAGGAACGTCGTGCAGCGGGTCACCGACGACCATGCGCAGGGCGGGGCGGAAAGTCAACCTCCGGCGGGGGCGCCGCCGACGGCGCCGGCGTCGGAGTAGAATGGCGGCCATGGACTTCGCGCTGACCGAGCAGCAGCAGTGGATCCGCAAGGAGGTCGCCGCGCTCGCCCGCTCCTTCCCGCCCGAGTACTGGCTCGAGCGCGACCGGACGGCCACGTATCCGTGGGAGTTCGTGCGGGCCTTCGGCCAGGCCGGGTGGCTGGGCATGATCGTCCCCGAGGCGTACGGCGGCTCCGGCCTCGGCGTCACCGAGGCGGCGCTCATGCTCCACGAGATCTGCGCGGCGGGGGCGGGCACGACCGGCTGCTCGCCCGTGCACTTCTACTGCTTCCCCCCCATGCCCGTGATCAAGCACGGGGCGGAGGCCCTGAAGCAGAAGTACCTGCCGCGGGTCGCCAGCGGCGAGATCGTGATGTCGTTCGGCGTGACGGAGCCGAACGCCGGCACCGACACCTCGCGCATCCAGACCTTCGCCCGCCGCGACGGCGACCGCTTCGTCGTCAACGGCCGCAAGGTGTGGAACACCAACGCGCGCCAGGCGACGCACATCCTCCTGCTCGCGCGCACCGAGCCGCGGGACGCGCATCCCGGCAAGCCGTTCCGGGGCATGACGCTGTTCTTCACGGAGTTCGACCGGGCCCGGATCACCGTGCAGGAGATCGAGAAGCTCGGACGGGCCGCCGTGGACTCGAACGAGATCTTCATCGACGGGCTGGAGGTGCCGGCCGAGAACGTGGTGGGCGAGGTCGGGCAGGGCTTCTATCACCTGCTCGACTCCCTGAATCCGGAGCGCGTCTTCACGGGCATCGAGGCGGTCGGCATCGGCCGGGCGGCGCTCGCGCGCGCCGTCGACTACGCCAGGGAGCGCGTGGTCTTCGACCGGCCGATCGGCAAGAACCAGGCGATCGCCCACCCGCTGGCGGCGGCGTGGGCACGGCTGGAGGCGGCGGAGATGATGTGCTTGAAGGCCGCCTGGCTCTTCGACCAGGGCCAGCCGTGCGGCGCGGAGTCGAACGCCGCCAAGTTCCTGGCCGCCGAGGCCGGCTTCGAGGCGTGCGACGCGGCACTGCAGACCCACGGCGGCTACGGGTACGCGAAGGAGTTCCACGTCGAGCGGCTGTGGCGCGAGGTGCGTCTCTACAAGATCGCGCCCGTCTCCCAGCAGATGGTCCTCAACCACCTCTCGGAGCACGTGCTGGGGCTGCCCCGCAGCTACTGAGGCGGGCGGCCGCCTCACACGTCGAGACGGAACTCCCCGCGCGCGACGACGACGGCCCGGCCGCCCACCTCCACCCGCGTGATGCGCTCGGGCGTGCCCTCGGCGCGCGCGTAGAGCGTGCTCGGGCGGCCGATCTCCGCGCCCTGCGCGATCTCGATCTCCTCGCCGGGCGGCACGACGCCGTGGCGCACCAGGTGGCAGGCGAGGGGCCCGGCCGCCGAGCCGGTGGCCGGATCCTCGCTCACGCCGTGGGCGGGCGCGAACATCCGGGTCTTCCAGCTCCGGCCGGCGCCGGCGAAGCAGCTGACGCCGCACTCGGTGGCGCGGGCGAGCGCTCCCAGGTCGGGTGTCAGCCGTGCGACCGTCTCGGTGGACGCCACGGCGACGAAGATGTGGCGCGGGCCCAGATCGTAGCGCTCCACGGGCAGCACGGACGCCTCGACGCCCAGCGCGGCGAGGACGGCCGGCGCCTCCGCCGCGGGCTCCACCGCGGCGACGGGCTGCGTCATCCGGCCGAAGACGATGCGCGGGCCGTCGCGCTCGAGGGCGACCGGCACCCCGCCGACGCCGGTCTCCAGCACGATCGACGGCAGCTGCAGGGGAGCGGCCAGCACGAAGGCCGCGCCCAGCACCGGGTGGCCGGCGAACGGCAGCTCGCGGGCGGGCGTGAAGATGCGGATGCGCGCGTGGCCGCCGGCCCGGGCGGGGTAGACGAACACGGTCTCCGAGAACGCCATCTCCCGTGTCAGCGGGACCAGCAGCGGCTCGGGGATCGCCCGCGCGTCGGTGAACACCGCGAGCTGGTTGCCGGTCAGGGGCCGGTCGGTGAAGACGTCGCACACGACGTACCGGAAGTCCACGGGCGCGCCTCCTCGCGGCCGCCGCGGGCCGCCGGGGCATCGTAGCAGGCCCTGCCGGCAGGGCCGTTCGCGGTGGGCACCGGAGGGAGCCGGGCGGCCCCCTCCGGTGATCGGGCAGCGAGCGGGCTCAGTGCATGCGGTGGTCGTCGAAGCCTGCCGAGCCCCTGATCCGCTCCTCGGTACCGGGGATGTACTTCCGCTCCAGCTCCTGGAAGTGGGCCACCCGCGCCATGACGTGGTGGCTCTCGGTCGGGTGGCCGGCCTTGGTCTTCTCGAGCCGCCACTGCGCCTGCTCCTGGTCGCGGACCAGCTCCTCCATCGCGTTCCAGACGGCGAAGGTGCCGGCGTGGGCGGCGAACAGCGTGATGAAGATGAACCGGTACCCCAGGTCCCCGAGCTCCCGGAAGGTGAACGGGGCGGGATCGCTGGACCACCGGAACGACGAGGAGTAGTTGAAGGCGAGCGGCAGGTCGGGGTGCGACTCCCGCATCGCCTGCGCGAAGGCGACCGCCGGCTCCCGGGTCGCGTTGGAGAACTCCGACCACACGAGGTCGACGCCGGCGTCGGCATAGGCACGCCCGCGCCGGATGGCCTCCTCGAGGCTCCCGCCCACCGCGCCGTAGGCGTCGGTGCGCGCGATGACGACGAAGTCCGGCGCGAGCCGATCGCGGGTGTCGACGGCCGCGCGGAACTTGCCCGTCGCCTCCTCGAGGTCGAGGATCGTCTTGCCCGCGATGTGCCCGCAGCGCTTCGGGAAGCGCTGGTCCTCGATGTGGATGCCGGCCACCCCGGTCTTCACGAACTCCTGCACGGTGCGGATCGTCGAGAGGGCGTTGCCGTAGCCGTCGTCGGCATCCGCGATGACGGGGAGGGAGACGGCGGACGCCACCATGTGGGCGGTCCGCGCGACCTCCGTCTGGGTCAGGAATCCCATGTCCGGCCAGCCGTTCGCGAGGGCGACCGAGTAGCCGGAGAGGTAGATGGCCTTGAGCCCGACGCGCTCGGCGATCTGCGCGTCCAGCGGCGAGTAGACGCCGCCCGTGAAGACGTAGGGCTCCGTGCGCAGCAGGTCTCGAAACGTGCGTCCCGCAGTCGTCATCGCTCCTCCTCGGACGGGGTGGCCGTCAGCCGCGAACCGGGCTCAGGAGAGATCGAAGCCGCCGGCCCGCACCGTCCGGGTGTCGAGCAGCGTGCCCGCGCACGGCCGGCAGTACGCGGCCGACTCCAGGTGGATCGCGCACGAGGGGCAGATGGCCGACCCGCACTCGAGGCATCCGAAACTGTGAAAGGCGCTGCGTGCTTCCGTCCCGCACTCACAGGCAGCGTGCATGGCGAGCCTCCTCACCGGCGAAGCCGGGCTCGAGACGTCGTCGTCTCGTGCAGACGTATCGTGCACTCACTGTGCCGTGAGGGGCGGGACGGAGCAACGTCATTGTTGTTATCGGGGTGATAAAGTTTCTGGATCGGAAAGATCTTTCACACCCGTTATAATCGGCGCGTATCCCCGGAACGGGGCGTCATAAAGAGGCAGAATCAGGAATGGAGATCGCCCAGGTCGAGGCCTTCCTGGCGGTGGGGACGTTCGGCGGGTTTCGCCGCGCCGCCGACGCCCTGCGGGTGACCCAGCCGGCGATCAGCGCGCGCATCAAGGCCCTCGAGGGCTCGCTGGGCGTCACCCTCTTCGAGCGCGGCCGGACCGGCCTGGCGCTCTCGCCGGCCGGGCGCGCGCTCCGCCCGCACGCCGAGCAGCTCCTGCACGCGGTCGCGCTTGCCCGGCAGGCCGTGCACGACCTGCGTCCGGCCACCGGCGGGGCGCTCACCATCGCCGCCGCGCTCTCCATCTGCACCTACCTGCTGCCCGACGTGCTGAAGCGGTTCCAGGCCGCTCACCCGCGGACGCTCATCACCGTCCGCTCGGGCCACTCGCGGGAAGTGCTCGAGATGGTTTTGGGCGGCGAGGCCGAGCTGGGGCTCGCCCGCTCGCTGCACCACCCGGAGGTGGAGACGGTGAGCCTCCGCGACGATCCGCTCGTGCTGGTGGCCGCGCCGCGGTCGGCCGTGGCGCGCGGCCGCCGGGCACGGCTGGAGGAGGTGGCCGCGCAGCCGCTCATCCTGTTCGATCGGGGCTCGAGCGACTGGACCCTCAGCCATGGACTGTTCCGGCGCGCCGGCCTGGTGCCGAACGTGGTGCTGGAGGTCGAGAGCATCGAGGCGGCCAAGCGCATGGTCGAGCGCGGGATCGGCCTCGCGTTCCTGCCCCTGCTCGCGGTCGGCCGCGAGATCGCTCGGCGCCGTCTCGTCGCGGTCGACGTCCGCGACGCCGAGCCGCTCCGCCGCAGCCTCGACGTGATCCATCCGCGCCAGCGTCCGCTCAGCGCCCAGGGCCAGGCGCTCCTGCGCACGCTCCGCGCCGCCGTGGCCCGCACGGCTCCCGCCCGCGCCGGCCGCCCGCGGCGCTGATCCGGCCCGGCGTGCGCGGGGTACCGGTCCGACGTCCGCGGGTCAGCGAGCGGGGCTGGGCGGGCGGACCGTGGCGGCGACGAGCGCGGCCGCCGCGGCCAGGGCGAGGCCGAGGGCCACACCGGCGACGGCGTCGGAGGGCCAGTGCGCCCGCAGGATGACGCGCGCGAGCGCCACGAGCACGATCGCCAGGCCCGCGGCTGGGCGCACCACGAGGCGGAGACTGGCCGGCAGCCCACCCGCCAGGTAGCCGACGGCGCCGAAGAAGGCGGCGGCCGCCGTGGCGTGGCCGCTCGGGAACCCGAACGAGCCGTCCTCGGGCCGCGGCCGGCCCACGAGGTACTTCATCCCGGTCTCGGCGAGGGGGGCGGTGAGCATCAGGAGCACCCACACCCACCAGTGCTGGCGCGCCCGGGGGAACACCACGAAGAGGAGGAGCGTGCCGGGCACGAGCACGGGCCACTCGCCGCCCATGTTCACGAGGCGCATGGCCTCGACGACGGCGGGCGTGGCGGAAGCGAGCAGCACCTCCCGGACGGCGGCGTCCGCCGGGAGCGAGCCGAGGAGCAGGACCGCGACCGCGAGGGTGGCGAAGCACGCGCCGGTGACGACGAGGAGACTCCGGACCCGGACCGGGCTCATTCCTCCGTGGGGTCCCGTCGAGTGAGCATCGCCACCACGATCACCACGACGGCGCCGGCGAGCAGCGCGAGCCCTCCGAACACGAGGGCGGTGGTGAGCGGGCTCCAGGGCTCGGAGCGCAGGCCTCCGGGATGGTCGGCCCAGGCCGGCACCGCCACGAGGACGCCGCCGAGTCCCACGGTCAGAGGGGCCGCCATGCGCAACGACCAGAAAGCCAGGACCAGGCGGTGCCACGCCTTCACGGACGTCCATCCTCCGCGGCGCCCGCGCGGGGCGCGATCTTCTCGAGCGCGGTGATCGCCAGGCTGGGCAGCGTTCCCCGCAGAGTGAATCGTACAGCGTCCCCCGCCTGGACCGAGCGGAGAATCTCGGGCGCGGCGGCCCGGAAGCCCATCGTCATGGCCGGCATGTAGCCGGGGATCTCGTCGTGGGTGACGACCACCACGTCGAGATCGGGCAGGGTGGCGCGTACCACGCCCGTCACCTCGTAGACGCGCTCGGCGCCCAGCGTGGCCGGGCTGGCCCGGCCGGCCTCGAGCTCGCGGGCGAGCCGGTCGGCGCGCACGCCCCAGAAGAGGTACCCCCAGCCGACGCCGCAGAGGAGCGCCAGGTTCATGAGCAGCGCGGCCTTCCAGAGGCGCATCAGTGCACGTGCTCGTCGGGCGGCGGCGCCGGCCGCTCCTCGTTGAGCGTCTGCACCTCCGCGAGCAGGAGGTTGATCTCGCGCGAGGCGTCGCCGAGGGCGCCCGTGATCGCCCGCACGTAGCCCTGGCGGTCGACCAGGAACTCGGCGTGCGGCGCCGGCGAGAGGAGCCGGTAGGTCCGGACGATCTCGCGGGCGCCCTCGGTGACCACGGGAAAGAGAATCCACGGCGGCTCGCCGCCGAGGCGGTGCAGCGCGTCGGGCGCCGCGTCGGTGGGCACCGCGATCACCTCGACCCCGAGCGTGGACAGCGTCCCGTAGTGCTGGGCCAGCTGAGCGAGCCGGGTGCGCGACGCGGGCAGCGTGTAGAGCACGACGAGCACGATGCGCTGGCCCCGGTGGTCCTTGAGCGCGCGGGCGGCGGTGGGGCCGACCCCGAACGTGAAGTCGGGGGCCACCAGCCAGGGCCGGTCGCGCTCGACGACGGGCCCGAGCAGCCGCGCGGAGTCGGCGGCAGCGAGGGCCCGGACGAAGTTGATCACGTGCCAGCGCTCTTCCGGCGCCAGCCGGTCGCCGAAGGCGGGCATGGGCCCGAGGCCGGTGGTGATCCACCAGAAGAAGTCGCCGGCGGTGTGCAGGTTGGCGTGATGCGCGCGCAGGTCGGGCGGGCGCGGATGCAGCCCGGCGGCGGCGGGGCCGTCGCCCCCGCCCGCCGGGCCATGGCACACGGCGCAGCTGTCGGCGTAGAGCGCCGCGCCCTCGGCGATGGAGCTGGCGTGGTAGGCGACCTCGGGCCGCCGGTAGGTCGTCGGGTAGGCGTCCACGGCGAGCACGGGCAGGGCGATCGCGCCGCCCGCGAGGGCGGCCACGACGCCGCCGGCCACGAGGGGCAGGCGCAGCCGGCGCACCGGCCACGACGCCAGGACGGCCACCAGCCCGAGCACCGTCACCTGGCTTCCCACGAGCGTCCGCGCCCGCGCGTCCGGCGAGAGGCTCAGGGCCTCCAGCGACAGGCGGAAGGTGAGGGGCCACGTCGGCTGCTCGTGCCGGGCCGGCGGCGTGACGGTCATCAGCGCGACGATCGCGAGCGCCACCAGCGCGAGCCCGGCCTCGACGGTCACGAGGCGCGAGAGCCGGCGCATCGCGGGGCGGCCGACCGTCCCGGCCTCCCCGCCCAGGACCGGGAGGAGGCGCCGGTTGAGCACGGCGACGGCCAGCATCGCGACGAAGACGCCGAGCTTCAGGAGGAGCAGGCGGCCGTGCGACGTGCCGAGCAGCCCGGCCGCGCTGCCGATCTGCGCCGAGGCGTTGACTGCCCCGGAGAGGGCGAGGGCGGCCACGAGGCCGAGCGCGACCCGCGAGAAGCGGCGCGCGAGGCGCACCGCGAAGGGGCGCGCGTCGGCGCCGTCCGGCCGCGCCGCGATGCCGAGCAGGAGCGCCAGCGCCGGCAGCGCGCCCACCCACAGCCCGGCGGCGAGCAGGTGAGCGGCGTCGGCCGTCACCGCGGTCGCCGTCCCCGGGTCCACGGCGGCGGCGTGGCCGGCAGCGGCGACCAGCGTCAGCGCGCCGAGCGCGAGGAGGAGCGCCTGGCCGCGCGCGGCCCGCCAGTCGGCGCGCCGCCGGATGTCCGCGGGCAGGGCCACGAACACCCCGAGCAGCACGAGGAGACTCCCCCGGAGCAGCCAGACCGTGCCGCCTCGCGTCTCGAGGAGGAAGCGGACGAGCGCGGCCGGCTCGAGGGCCGCCGCCGCGCGGTCCTCGAGCACGGCGGTCTGGTGGGCGACGCTCGCGAGGGCCGTGGCCACCGCGAGGAGCACGAACCACCGGGCCGCCGCCGCGACGCGGACGTCCCAGCGACGGGCGGTCGGACGGTCGGACGGTCCCGCCAGGAGCAGCACGGCCGCGCTCCCCACGAGCAGGATCGACGTCGTCAGGTGGGTCAGCGGACGGCGAGTCCGAGCAGCTCGGTGATGCCAGTCAAGGCTTCCTATCGTACCCGACGGTCACGGCGACCCGGGCGCCGGGCTCACCGGTGTCGA
>JAICGY010000170.1 GCA_025922915.1 Candidatus Methylomirabilota bacterium
CCGAGCGGGATCCTGGCCGCCGTGCGCGTCAACAGCTGGTGGGACGGCGCCGGCAAGGTCTTCGCCCTGCTCGGCCTGTCGATGCCGTCGTTCTGGGTGGGGCTGCTGCTGATCCTCCTGTTCTCGGTGTACCTGGGCTGGCTGCCCTCGTCGGGGTCGGGGACGTGGCTCCACGTGCTGATGCCGGCCTTCGCGCTGGGCTGGTACTTCGCGGCCGCCCACATGCGCCTCACGCGATCGTCGATGCTCGAGGTCCTCGGCTCGGAGTACGTCAAGCTGGCCCGGCTCAAGGGGCTGCCGGAGGCGCTCGTCATCTCCAAGCACGCCTTCAAGAACGCGCTCATCCCGGTGCTCACGCTGGCCGGGATCAACCTCGTGCTCATGGTCAACGTGGCGGTGGTCGTGGAGACGGTCTTCGCCTGGCCCGGGATCGGCCGCCTCCTCTACGAGGGCATCGCCTTCCGCGACTTCCCGGTGGTGCAGGCGACCGTGCTGCTGGGCGGCGTCATGATCGTCGGCGTCAACCTGATGGTCGACATCCTCTACGCGGTGATCGACCCGAGGATCCGCTATGAGCGTTAGAGTGCCCGCGGGCGGCACGTCCGGACTGGCGCTGGCGTGGCGGCTGGCCTCGACCCGCCGCGCGGACGGGCTGCCGATCCTGCCCGTCGTGATCCTGGGCGTGATCGCGCTGCTCGCGATCTTCGCCGACGTGATCGCCCCCCACGACCCCGAGATCGGCGCCCTCGGCACCCGCTTCCGGCCCCCGGCGTGGCAGGCCGGCGGCACCGCCGAGCACCTGCTCGGCACCGACCACATCGGCCGGGACGTGCTGTCGCGGCTGATCTTCGGGGCGCGTGTCTCCATGGTGGTGGGTTTCACCGCCGTCATCTTCGCCGGCGTCCTCGGCACCGGCCTGGGGATCCTGTCCGGGTACCTGGGCGGCTGGGTGGACCAGGTCCTCATGCGCATCACCGACACCTGGCTCGCGCTGCCCGCCCTGACGTTCGCCATCTTCCTGGCCGCCATCGTGGGGCCGAGCGAGATGAACATCGTCATCATCCTGGCCGCCGTTTACTGGACGCGGTACGCGCGCGTCGTCCGCAGCGAGGTCCTCTCGCTGAAGGAGCGCGACTTCGTGCGGCTCGCCATCGTGGCCAACTGCTCCAAGTGGACGATCATGCGCCGCCACCTGCTGCCCAACGTCCTGAACACCGCCGTCGTGCTGGGCACGCTCATGCTCGGCGTGGTCATCGTCGCCGAGGCCTCGCTGTCGTTCCTGGGGGTCGGGGTGCCGCCGCCCAAGCCGGCGTGGGGGCTCATGCTCGCCGACGGCAAGAAGGGGCTCATGGCGGGCTACTGGTGGCTCACCGTGCTCCCCGGGCTCTGCATCGTCCTGATGGTGCTCGCGGCCAACCTGCTGGGCGACTGGCTCCGCGTGAAGCTCGACCCGCAGCTGCGGCAGCTGTGAGCGACGCCCGCCTGCTCGTCGACACCGCCTGGCTCGCCGCGCACCTCGGCGAGCCCGGGCTGCGCGTCTACGACTGCACGACGCATCTGCTCCCGGATCCCGTCTCGACGTTCCGGGCGCAGACGGCCCGGCCCGACTGGGAGCGGGGTCACGTCCCCGGGGCCGGGTACCTGGACCTCACGACCGACCTGTCCGATTCGAGCAGCGGGCTGCGCTTCACGTTCCCGCCCCCCGCGCAGTTCGCGCGGGCGATGTCGGCGGCCGGCGTCGGGCCCGGCACGCGGGTCGTCCTGTACGCCGGCGGGTCCAGCATGTGGGCCACGCGCGTCTGGTGGATGCTGCGCGCCTTCGGCTTCGACGACGTGGCGGTGCTCGACGGCGGCTGGGAGCGGTGGACGGGCGAGGGCCGGCCCGTGTGCGCCACGCCGTGCGCCTTCCCGCCCGCCACCTTCGTCCCGCAGCTCCGGCCGCAGCGGCTCGCCGGCAAGGACGACGTCGTCGCCCTCGTCGGCCGCTCCGACGCCTGCACGATCAACGCCCTGTCCCCCCGGCAGCACACCGGGGAGAGCGAGGTCCACTACGGCCGACCCGGCCGCATCGCGGGCAGCGTGAACGTCCCGTACCTCGAGCTGCTCGACCCGGCGACGGGCACGTTCCTGCCGCCGGCGGCCCTGCGGGAGCGGCTGGCCGCCGCCGGGGCGCTGGACGCCGCCCACGTCGTGACGTACTGCGGCGGCGGCATCGCGGCGACGCTGGTGGCCTTCGCGCTGGCCCTGGTGGGGCGGGACGACGTGGCCGTCTACGACGGCTCGCTCGCCGAGTGGTGCGCCGACCCGTCGCTGCCGATGGAGCGCGGATAGCCCGTGGCCGACCGCCCGCTCCTGGAGGTCGACCGGCTGTCGACGCACTACGTCTCGTCGCGCGGCACCCGGGTCGTCCGCGCCGTCGACGAGGTCTCGTTCACGCTGCGGGCGGGGGAGACCCTCGGCGTCGTCGGGGAGTCGGGCTCGGGCAAGACCACCCTGGCGCTCTCGCTCCTGCGGCTGCTGCCGCCGGCCGCGCGCATCGTCGGCGGCGCCGTGCGCTTCGAGGGAGAGGACCTGGTGACGAAGTCCCCGGGGGAGATGCGCCGGATCCGCGGCCGGCGCATCGCGATGATCCTGCAGGACCCGATGGCCTCGCTCAACCCGCTCTTCACCGTCGGCGACCAGGTGTCGGAGCCGCTGCGCGTGCACGAGGGGACGCGGCGGGGGGCGGCCTGGGAGCGCGCCCGGGCCCTGCTCAAGGCCGTGCGCATCCCGGCCCCCGAGCAGCGCGTGCGCGAGTATCCCCACCAGATGTCCGGCGGCATGCGGCAGCGGATCGTGGGCGCCATCGCGATCTCGTGCGAGCCGCGGCTGCTGATCGCCGACGAGCCGACCACGAGCCTCGACGTGACGATCCAGGCCCAGTACCTGCGGCTCCTGCGCGACCTGCAGCGCGAGCACGGGCTCGCGCTGATCTTCATCACGCACAATCTGGGAATCGTGGCGCGCATGTGCGACACCGTCGCCGTGATGTACGCGGGGCGCGTCGTCGAGGGGGGGCCCGTGCGGCGCATCTTCTCGTCGCCCGCCCATCCCTACACGCAGGCGCTCGTGGACTCCATCCCGCGCCTGGGCGACGGGCCGGCGCGGCTCACGGCCATCGACGGCCAGCCCCCGGACCTGGTGTCGCCGCCCACCGGCTGCGCCTTCCATCCCCGGTGCCCCCGGGCGCTGGACCGGTGCCGGCAGGAGGAGCCGCCGGCGTTCGAGGTCCTCGCCGCCCACACTGCCCGCTGCTGGCTGGCGGCGCCGGGCACACCGTGACGGCGCCGGGGCGCGCCAACGGGCAGCCCGGGGCGGCGGTGGTGGAGGCGCGCCACCTCGTCAAGCACTTCCCGATCCGCCGCGGGCTGTTCGCCCGCTCCGCCGGCGCCGTCCGGGCCGTGGACGACGTCTCCTTCGTCGTCGAGGCGGGGCGGACGCTGGGCGTCGTGGGCGAGTCGGGCTGCGGCAAGACGACCACGGCCAAGCTCGTGCTGCGGCTCGAGCAGCCGACGGCGGGCGAGATCCTCTTCGAGGGCCGCAACCTCGTCGACCTCGGCCCCGAGGGCCACAGCCACTACCGGCGGTCGGTGCAGGCCGTCTTCCAGGATCCCTACGCCTCGCTGAACCCCCGGATGCGGGTGGACGCCATCGTGATGGAGCCCCTGGTCACGAACGAGACGCTCCCCGCCGCCGAGGTCGCGGCGAGGCTCCGCCGGCTGCTCGACCTGGTCGGCCTGCCCCGGCGCGCCGCCGAGCTCTTCCCCCACGAGTTCTCGGGCGGCCAGCGCCAGCGCATCGCCATCGCGCGCGCGCTGGCGCTGTCGCCCCGCCTGGTGGTCCTCGACGAGCCCGTCTCCGCGCTCGACGTCTCCATCCGCGCCCAGATCCTCAACCTCCTGACCGACCTGCAACGCGAGCTGGGCCTGGCCTACCTCTTCATCGCCCACGACCTGGCCGCGGTCGCGCACATGAGCCACACGATCGCCGTCATGTACCTCGGCAAGATCGTCGAGCTGGGCGACGCGCGCACGGTGGCCCGCGACCCGAAGCACCCCTACACCCAGGCGCTCTTCTCGGCGGCGCTCCCCTCGCACCCCGACGAGGTGCGGGAGGAGATCCTCCTGCCGGGCGAGGTGCCGAGCCCGGCCAACCCCCCCGCCGGCTGCCGGTTCCACCCGCGCTGTCCCCAGGCGATGGATCGCTGCGCCCGCGACGTCCCGGCCCTGGCGCCGGCCGCCGGGCGCGACGTGTCCTGCTGGCTGTACGATCCGGCGGGCGCCCGCGCGCCGGCCGGCGCCCGCTGAGCCGCGGAGCGGCACGCCGTCGAGGGGAGGAGACATGGCCAAGACGCGCGGGACGGGGCTGCTCATGCTCTGGTGCGACGTGGACGCCGGGCACGAGGAGCAGTTCAACCGCTGGTACGACGAGGAGCACGTGCACCGGCTGCTGAAGGTGCCGGGCTTCCTGAGCGCCGGCCGCTACGCGGCCATCAAGGGCGGCCCGAAGTACCTCGCGATGTACGAGCTCGAGGACCACAACGTGCTCCGCACGGCGGCCTTCCTGGACGAGCTGCGCTACCGCCCGTCGCCGTGGCGCGCGCGGGCGTCGGGCGGCCACGTGGGCCGCAACTACCTGCTGCAGGCGTACCGGCAGATCTTCCCCGCGCGCGCCACCCCCATCGAGGCCACGATGCCCATGCCGCCCTATCTCCAGATGGGCCGCATCGACATCCCGGCCGCCATGGAGGAGGAGTTCAACGCCTGGTACAACACCGTCTACGTGCCCGGCTACCTCCAGGTGCCGGGCGTCCTCGGCGCCCGGCGCTTCGTGGTCGTCGACGGGCAGCCCAAGTACCTGACCGTCTACGACTTCGCCCGCGCCGACGTGCCGGAGAGCGAGGCGTGGCACCGGGCGCGCGAGAGCAATCCGTGGACGGCCCGCGTGCGTCCTCACCTCATCTTCGACGCGGGCTCGCCCGGGGTGTACCGGAGGATCTGGCCGGAGCCCGTCTGACCCGGGCGGCACGAGGGCGCCCGCGCGGGGCGCGGCTTGCGCGCTGCGGCATCGCGACTTACAATGGCCTCTGTCGTCGCAGTTGCGCGCAAGGTCCCGTCGCCGCTTGCAGAGTTTCCCGCCCACGTCATTGCAGCGTGGTGCTCGCGGCGGCGCAGAGTTCTAGAACACCGACAGAGGAGTCGGCGTGATCGGACGCGTGCCGCGCTACTACCGCATCGCCGAGGCGCTCCGCGCCCGCATCGAGGAGGACGACCTCCGGCCGGGCGCGCGCCTGCCCGACCAGCGCACGCTGGCCCGGCAGTTCGGCGTGACCCTCATGACGCTGCGCCAGGCGCTCGAGCTCCTCGAGCGCGAGAACCGCATCAGCCGCCGCCACGGCCTGGGCACCTTCGTGGCGGCGCCCTCGGTCGACTACGAGATCACCAAGTGGCAGCGGTTCGCGGCCGACCTGTCCGCGCACGGCGAGCGCGTGGAGACGCAGGTGCTCGACGCGCGTCTGGCGCTCGCGGACCGCCGCGTGACCGGCGCGCTCGGCCTCGGGCCGCGGGCGCGGGTGGTCAGCCTCGAGCGGCTCCGGCTCGTCGACGGTCATCCGATGAGCCTGCAGCGCTCCTTCCTGCCGGCGGCGCTCGGCGAGCCGCTGCTGGCGGCCGACCTGGCGACGACCCCGCTCGGCCAGGCGCTCGAGTTCAAGCAGGGCATCGTGATCACGCGGGCGCGGGAGACGGTGTCCGCCGTGCGGCTGGGCCGGCGGGAGGCGCGCGCCCTCGGCTGCGCCGCCGGCATCCCCGCCTTCGAGTCCGAGCGCGTGTCCCTCGACGCCGCCGGCCACCCGGTCGTGTTCGACCGCGCCTTCATCCCGGGCGACCGCTTCCGCATCACCCGCGAACTCCACTACGACGGAGCGACAACGTCATGAAGATCCTCGTGGCCATCAAGCAGGTGCCCGACACCGCGACCCAGGTGAAGATCTCCGGCGACCCGAAGGCGATCGAGACGTCGGGCATCACCTGGATCATCTCGCCCTACGACGAGTTCGCGGTGGAGGAGGCGCTGCGCATCAAGGAGAAGCGCGGCCAGGGCGACGTGGTCGCCGTCTCCCTCGGCCCGGACCGCGTCAAGGAGGCGCTCCGCTCGGCGCTCGCGATGGGCGCCGACCGGGCGGTTCACGTCAACGACCCCGCGCTGGCCGGCGCCGACACGCTGCTGACGGCCCGGGCGCTCGCCGCGGTGGTCAAGCAGGAGAGCCCGGCGCTCGTCATCTGCGGCCGGCAGGCCATCGACGACGACATGGGCGCGGTCGGGGCGCAGCTGGCCGAGCTCCTGGGCTGGCCGTGCGCGTCCTGGATCATGGAGGAGACGGTGGACGCCGACGCGAAGACGGTCCGCGTGGGCCGCCAGGTGGAGGGCGGCCTCGAGGTGTTCGACCTGCCGCTGCCCGCCGTCCTGAGCGCCCAGAAGGGGCTCAACGAGCCCCGCTACCCCACGCTGAAGGGGATCATGGGCGCCAAGAAGAAGGAGATCAAGGACGTGAAGGCGGCCGACCTCGCCCTCGGCGACGCCGCGCCGCAGCTCACGGTGACCACGCTCGAGGCGCTGCCGCCGCGGCCGCCGGGCCGGATCATCCAGGGCGAGGTCAAGGACGCCGTCAAGGAGCTCGTCCGCGCGCTGCGCGAGGACGCCAAGGTCATCTAGGAGCACGTGGGGGTAACGAGCCCCCGCCCGGCTTTGCCGGGCCGGGGGCGAGCGTTGGGGTTTGGGGGCGCCCGGAGCCCCCATGTGAGGAGACTTGAACATGGCTGGCGCGCTCTGGTGCGTGGTCGAGGACGATCGCAAGGGGATGCCCAAGAAGGTGATGGCCGAAGCGCTCGGCGAGGCCGCGCGCCTGGGCGGCCCGGTGGAGGCGGTCTGGCTCACCGACAAGGCGGACGACGCGGGCCTCCAGCAGCTCGGCGAGTGGGGGGCCACGAAGGTCTGGCTGCTCCAGCACGAGGGGCTGGCCCCGTACCGCGGCGAGGTCTGGGCGCCCGTCGTCGCCGACCTGGCGGCGAAGGAGACGCCGAAGGCGATCCTCGCCCCGGTGACGAGCCGGCAGCGCGAGTTCATGGCGCGCCTCGCGGCGCGGCTGGGCGTCGGGCTCGCGGCCGACTCGGTGGCGCTCGCACTGGAGGGCGACCGGCTGGTCGCCACCCGGCCCGTCTACGCGGGCAAGCTGCTGTCGAAGGTGACGTGGGCGAAGCAGCCGTGGCTGGCGACGCTGCGGCCCAACGTCTTCCGTCCCGCCGAGGTCCAGGCCGGCCGGAGCGCGCAGGTCGAGCGGCCGCCCGTGACCCTGCCCGCGGCCCAGATGAAGCTCGTGGAGCGGCGCGAGGAGGTCTCGACGGGGCTGCCCGAGCTCACCGAGGCGGAGATCGTGCTGTCGGGCGGGCGCGGCATGAAGGGCCCCGAGAACTACGTGATCCTCGAGGAGCTGGGCGGCGTGGTGGGGGCGGCCGTCGGCGCCTCGCGCGCCGCCGTCGACGCCGGCTGGCGGCCCCACCGCTTCCAGATCGGCCAGACCGGCCGGACCATCTCGCCCAAGCTCTACATGGGCTTCGGCGTGTCGGGCGCCATCCAGCACCTGGCCGGCATGCGCACGTCGAAGGTCATCGTGGCCGTCAACAAGGACCCGGAGGCGCCGATCTTCAAGATCGCCGACTACGGGATCGTGGCCGACCTCTTCGAGGTCGTGCCCGAGATGACGACGGAGTTCAAGCGGCTGCTGGAGAAGTAGCGGCGGGAGTGCACTCATGCGCGTCGAGCTCACGGACGAGCAGGCGATGATCCAGGCGACGGCGCGCGACTTCGCCCGGGCCGAGGTGCGCCCGATCGCCGCCGAGATCGACCGCGAGGGGCGGTTCCCGCACGAGACGGTCAAGCGGATGGGCGAGGTCGGCCTCATGGGCATCCGGGTGCCCGAGCGCTGGGGCGGGGCGGGCGCCGACACCGTCTCCTACGTGGTGGCGCTCGAGGAGATCGCCCAGGCCTGCGCCTCGCACGCCGTGATCATGTCCGTCAACAACTCGCTCTACTGCGACCCCGTGCTCGCCCACGGCACCGACGCCCAGCGCGAGCGCTTCCTGGCCCCGGTCGCGCGCGGCCACGTCCACGGGTGCTTCGCCCTCACGGAGCCGCAGGCCGGCTCGGACGCCAGCAACCAGTCCACCCTCGCCCGCCGCGACGGCGACGCCTACGTCCTGACCGGGCGCAAGCAGTTCGTGACGACGGGGCGCGAGGCGACGTTCGCGCTCGTCTTCGCCCAGACGGACCCGGCCCGCGGCCACCGCGGGATCTCCGCCTTCGTCGTCGAGAAGGGGACACCGGGGTTCGCCGTCGCGAAGGTCGAGGACAAGCTCGGCCTGCGGGCCTCGGACACGGCCGAGCTGGTCTTCGACGAGTGCCGGGTGCCGGCGGCCAGCCGCCTGGGCGAGGAGGGCGACGGGTTCCGGATCGCCATGGGCGCGCTCGACGGCGGGCGCATCGGCATCGCGGCCCAGGCCG
>JAICGY010000171.1 GCA_025922915.1 Candidatus Methylomirabilota bacterium
CGGATCGCCATGACGGGGTTCAACTGGCGGTTCACCGCGGCCATGCAGGAGCTGCACGCGCTCGTGGCCGAGGGCGCGCTGGGGCGGGTGTTCCACGTGAGCGCGCACTGGCTCGGCGCGCGCTGGGCGGCCGAGAACGCCGGCGCCACCTGGCGGATGGACCGTGCCCAGGCCGGTCACGGCGCGATGGGGGACATGGGCGTCCACGTGGTCGATCTCATCCGCTGGACCTTCGGCGAGTTCCAGCGCCTCACCGCCCGCTCGGGCGTCGCGTACCCGGCGCGCTCGGCGCCCGGCGTGGCGCGTCCGGCCGACGCCGAGGACTGGTGCACCGTGCTCGCCGAGGTGGCCACGGGCGCCCAGGTGAGCTTCACGGTCAGCCGCGTCGCGCACGGCACGAACGAGCACGGGCTCGAGGCGTACGGGACGAAGGGCGCGGCGCAGTACCGGCTCACGCGGGACGGGGCGCGCTGGTGGTCGGGCGCGCTGCGCGTGGCGCGTGGGGGCGGCGGGTTCGAGCCGGCGCGCCCGCGGACGCCGGTGCCCGTCTTCGAGGCCGCGGACCCGATGGACGCGATCGGGCAGGGGACCATCGCCCCGCTCGTCGCGCGCTTCCTCGAGGGGATCCGCTCGGGCCGCACGCCCTCGCCGTCGCTCGAGGACGGCGTCCGGGCGCAGGTCATCCTGGACGCCGCCGCCGAGGCGTCGGCGCGCGGGGCGTGGGTGGACGTGTAGCGTGGGCGCGGCGTCGCGCCACCGCGCCCGCGGCCACGGGCGCCGCAGCCGTCACGGCCGTCACGGCAACCCCGCCGATCTCGACCGGTTCGTCGCCCGCCAGCTCGCGCCCGATCGCGGGCGCTGGCAGCGGCCGGACGCCGTCGTCCGCGCCCTCCGGCTGCGGCGCGGCGAGGTCGTCGCCGACGTGGGCGCGGGGCCGGGCTACTTCGCCCTGCGCCTCGCGCGCGCCGTCGGCCCGCGCGGGCACGTCTTCGCCGTGGACCCCGAGCCCGCGGTGCTCGAGGTGCTGGCCGAGCGGCTGGCCCGGACGCGCCTGCGCAACGTGACGCCGGTGCTGGGGAGCGCCGGGGACCCCCGGCTGCCGGCCGGGCGCTGCGACCTCGTCCTCGTCGTGAACGCCTACCACCATTTCGCCGACGGGCCCGCGTTCCTCGAGCGGCTGGCGGCCGCGCTGGTCCCGGGCGGGCGGCTCGTCAACATCGACTGGGACGCGCGCGAGACGCCGAAGGGGCCTCCGCCCGAGCGCCGGGTGCCCCGCGAGGTGTTCCTGCGCGCCGCGCGCCGCGCGGGGCTCCGGCCGGCCGGCGAGCCGGTGCGGCTGCCCTACCAGTACGCGGTCGCGCTCCGCCGGCGCTGAGCGGCCGCGCCGGGCTGCGCTACAGTAGCGGCGACACCCCGCGAGGAGGCGAGGATGGCCCGCAAGCAGGACTCCCCGACGCCCCGGCCCGTGACCGCAGACGACGTGAGCCCCCGCCATCGCTGGGACCGGCCGCTGCCGGCGCCCGGGCACATGCAGGTGGACTTCGAGGAGCGCGTGGACTTCCGGCGGCTGCACGCCTACCGGCTGGGTCGCGCGCGCCGTGCGCTGGCCGCGTCGGGCCTCGGCGCGGTCCTCGTCTTCGACCAGCACAACATCCGCTACCTCTCCGGCACCGTGATCGGCGAGTGGGCGCGCGACAAGATGACGCGCTGGTGTCTCCTGACCGGCACGGGCGAGCCCTGGGTGTGGGACTTCGGCTCGGCCGCCCGCCATCACCGGCTGCACGCCCCGTGGATCCCGGCGCGGCAGTCGCTGGCGGGCATGGTGGGCATGCGCGGCGCGGTCTCGCCGAGGGCCGGGCTCTTCCGGAAGGCGGCCGAGGAGATCCGGGAGATCCTGCGCTCCGAGGGCGTGGCCGGCATGCCGCTCGGCATCGACGTCGTCGAGCCGCCGTTCCTGTTCGCGCTGCAGGAGGCGGGGGTCGAGATCCGCGACGGCCAGCAGGTCATGCTGGAGGCGCGGACCATCAAGAGCCAGGACGAGCTGACGCTCCTGAACCAGGCGGCGGCGATGGTCGACGGCGTCTACCAGGACATCTTCGAGGCGCTCAAGCCCGGGGTGCGCGAGAACGAGATCGTCGCGCTGGCCACCAGGCGTCTCTACGAGATGGGCTCCGACTGCGTGGAGGCGATCAACGCGATCTCCGGCGAGCGGTGCAGCCCGCACCCGCACAACTTCACCGACCGGCTCGTCCGCCCCGGCGACCAGGCCTTCTTCGACATCATCATGTCGTTCGTCGGCTACCGGACGTGCTACTACCGGACGTTCAACGTCGGGCGCGCCACGGAGCCCCAGGTGACGGCCTACCGGAAGGCCCGCGAGTGGATGGACGAGGCCATCGCGCTGATCAAGCCCGGCGTCACCACCGACACCATCGCGCGCGCCTTCCCGGCGGCGGAGGGGATCGGCTTCGACGGCGAGATGGCCGCCTTCGGGCTCAACTTCTGCCACGGCATCGGCCTCGGCCTGCACGAGCGGCCGATCATCAGCCGCCTGAACTCCTTCGACGACCCGCTGGCGCTCGAGGCCGGGATGATGTTCGCGGTGGAGACCTACTGCCCGGCCACCGACGGCGTCTCGGCCGCGCGCATCGAGGAGGAGGTGATCGTCACCCCGACCGGCGCGCAGGTCATCACGCTGTTCCCCGCCGAGACGTTGCCCATCGCCAACCGCTACTGACCGCCGCCGCGCCGCCCGCCCCGGAGGGCGGGCAGCGCCACGCTCCCGGGAACCCGGGGGTCAGGCGGGGAGGAAGATCCGGGCGAACTGGTCGTCGACGACCTCGCCCTGCTCGCCCACCGTGAAGTTCGAGGTGATCAGCCCGGTGGCGCCCGCGAACCGGCCCTCGCCTCCGGTCACCTCCCACACGACGGCGCCGCGCTGGACTCCGCCCATCGGGCTCGACCCGAGCGTGCCGCGACCGACGGTCTTGAACGTCACGCGGCCCGCGCTGCCGTACGCGATGGTGCCGGACTCGAGGAACTGCCCGTCGCCCACGATCTCGACCTCCGACTCGAACCGCGCCGGGTCGCCCCCGCCGGGCTCGATCGCCGCCTGCACGCCGTCGGGCTTGAACGTCGCGCGCAGGGTCTGCCCGGGGGCCGTCGTCGTGGCGCGCAGCCGCGTCTCGGAGCCGGGGACCGGCGCGGCGCTGCCCTTGAACTCGAGCGCGAAGACGATCTCTTTCATGGCGCAATCTCCTCGTGTCGGCCGGACGGGATCGAGAGTACGGTCTGGGCGCCGGCGGGATCGCGGCGCCACGGGGGCACCCCTCCCGCCTGTCGGGGACACTAGTCGCCCGGCGACCGCCGGTCAATCCCCGGGGGGCGAGCCTTCCGGGCCGTCCAGCGCGCGCAGCACGGCCCGCGCCAGCTTCGGAAGATCCGGATCGCGGGCGCCCATGATCAGGACGGTGTCGCCCGGGCGCGCCTCGCTCGTGACCCAGCGCACCACCGCGGCGTGATCGGCCGCGTAGCCGGCGCCCAGTCCGGGCGGCAGGTCCGCGGCGAGGTCGGCGCTGGAGAGGTCGCGGGCGACGGTGCCGCCCGCGTAGAAGATCTCCGCGTAGGCGAAGCGGTCGCGCGGACGCAGGATCCCGGGGATCAGCGCCTTCAGCTCCGGCCGCAGGAAGCGCGCCGGCCCGAAGCCGTGAGGCTGGAACACCGCGATCAGCCGGTCGCAGCCGGCCTGCGCGGCGAGGACGGCGGCGTGCACCTTGGCCCCGTTGTGGGCGTAGTCGTCGACCACCCGGATGCCCGTCCGTGTCACGCCGACGACCTCGAAGCGGCGGGCCACACCGGGGAACCGTGCGAGCGCCGGCTCCACCGTCGCCGGGTCGATGCCGAGCTCCAGCGCCACGAGCGCGGCGGCGGCGGCGTTCTCGACGTTGTGGGCGCCGGGCTGCGGCACGTCGAGGGCGAGCCGGCCGCCGGCCCAGGTGAGCGCGCCGCGCGCGCGCTCGGGCCCCGCGGAGATCACCTCGATCCGCGCCGCCGCCGCTGACCCCGTGCCGTAGGCCAGGGTGACGCCGGCGCGCGCGAGGGCCAGGGCGTCGGGGGAGTCGGCGTTGACGACCAGCCGGTCGCACTGGGCGGCGAAGGTGCCGAACTGCGCCCGCAGCGCCGGCAGCTCGGCGTGATCGCGGCTCACGTTGTGCACGAGGCCGATCCCCGGCCGGTAGCCGACGAGCGTGCCGTCCGACTCGCACGCCTCGGCCACCACCGGCGCGTCGGGCGGCCCGGCGACGAAGCAGCCGCCCGGGCCGTCGCCCACGAGCGCGGCGCCGCCGAGCACGGTGGCCGGGCGCCCGGCCTCGCGCGCGATCCACGCCACCATGCCCGTTACCGTGCTCTTGCCGCTCGTGCCCGCCACCGCGACGCCCGGCCGGCCCGCGTTGACGACCTCGGCCAGGAGCGCCGGCCGCGACACCGTCTCCAGGCCGTGCTCGCGGGCCGCGCGCATCTCCGGCGTCTCGGCCTCCACGGCCGTGGAGTAGACGAACCGGTCGATGGCGGGGCCGATCGCCGACCCGTCCTGCGGGTGCAGCGTGATGCCGAGCCCGCGCAGGCGGGCCGCCACGTCCTGGCTGCGTCCCTGGTCGATCGACCGGTCGGAGCCCTGGACCTCGTGGCCGTGCGCCCGCATCAGCTGGGCGAGCGGGCTCATCCCCGCGCCGGCGATGCCCGAGAAGTGGTAGCGCACCGCCGCCGCCGCTAGCGGTCCAGGCGCCGGACGGGATTGCGAAGCGTGCCCACGCCCTCCAGCGTGATCTCGACGAGATCGCCGTCGGCGAGCGCGTGCTCGTCGGGCACGAGGATGCCGGTGCCGGTCGAGAGCACGGTGCCGGGCGGACAGGAGTTGCCGCGGCACAGCCAGTCCACGAGCTCCGGGCACTGCCGCTTCAGCTCGCGCGTGCTCGTGCGCCCCTCGTAGCGCCGCGCGCCACCGCGGGTGATCGCGCAGGTGAGCTCGAGCACGTGGGGATCGCGAAGCTCGCCGGCGGTGACGAGCACCGGGCCGCAGGCGAAGCAGCCGTCGAAGACCTTGGACTGCGGCAGGAAGAGGGGGTTCTCGCGCTCGATGTCCCAGGCGGAGAGATCGTTGCCGGCGGTGTAGCCGACGATGGCACCGCCGCGTCCGAGGACCACCGCCAGCTCGGCCTCGACCGCGGTGAGCGTCGAGTCCTGCCGGATCGAGATCGGCGCGTTGGGCCCGGCCACGCGGGCGGCCGTGGCCTTGAAGAAGAGCTCGGGCCGCTTGGCCTCGTAGACGTAGTCGTAGATCCCCTTCGTCCGCCCGTCCTCGCCGGTGTGCGCCTCGTAGTACTCGCGGCTCCGCCGGTACGTGATGCCGGCGCCCCAGACCTCCGGCGGGTCGAGCGGCGCCAGGAGGTGCGGGCGGCGCGGGGACGGCGCCCGGTCGAGGTCGCGCCACGCCAGGCGCGTGCGCGAGGCCTTCGCCAGCTGGCCGGCCCGGCGCTCGAGCCGCGGGGCCGTGCCGCAGGCGGCGATGAGCTCGACGACGGAGCCGGCCCCGGCCCGGCTCGCCGTGATGTCGACGACCCGGTCCCCCTCGACGACGCCGACGCGCCGGCCACGCCCCGGCAGGAAGAACTGGCAGAGCCTCATGGCGGTCCCCTCCCACGCCCGGGACCTAGCCTACATCGACCCGAGGACCTTCATGTAGTTCGCGCGCTCGAAGGCGGCCGGGGCCCGGACGGCGCGATAGCTCATGCTGCCCTGCATCTGGCGGATCGATTCGTACTCGTGGGTCTCCATCCACGTCACGAGGTCGGTCCGGATGCGGCCGAGGTGCTCGATGCCGTCCTGCAGGAGCGCGGAGGCGAGCATGGCCGCGCGGGCGCCCGCCATCATCGCCTTCAGCACGTCCTCGGCCGTGTGGACGCCGCCCGTCACCGCGAGATCGGCCCGGACGTGGCCGTAGAGGATCGCCGTCCAGTGCAGCCGGAGCAGCAGCTCCCACGAGTGGCTGAGGGTCAGGCGCGGGGTGACCTCCAGCGTCTCCAGGTCGAAGTCGGGCTGGTAGAAGCGGTTGAACAGCACGAGGGCGTCGGCCCCGGCCGCGTCGAGGCGGCTCGCCACGTTCGCCATGGCCGTGAAGGCGTGCCCGAGCTTCACGGCCACGGGCACCGTCACGCTCGCCTTCACGTCGCGCACGAGGTCGAAGTACATCTGCTCGACCTCGGCGCCGGACACCACCGGGTCGGTGGGGATGTGGTAGATGTTCAGCTCGAGCGCGTCGGCGCCGGCCTGCTCGATGCGGCGCGCGTAGTCGATCCAGCCGCCGCTGGACACGCCGTTGAGGCTGCCGATGACGGGGATGCGCACCCGGGCCTTCGCGCGCCGCACGTGCTCCAGGTAGCCGTCGGGCCCGAGCCGGTAGGTGTGCAGGTCGGGGAAGTAGGAGAGCGCCTCCGCGTAGCTCTCGGCCCCGTGCGAGAGGTGATGGTCGAGCTGCTCGCTCTCCAGGCTGATCTGCTCTTCGAAGAGCGAGGGCAGCACGACCGCGGCGGCGCCCGCGTCCTCCAGGCGGCAGATGGTGTCCAGCCGCTCGCCGAGGGGAGAGGCGGACGCCACGAGAGGGCTCGTCAGGGACAGGCCGAGG
The DNA here is from genome assembly GCA_025922915.1 of Candidatus Methylomirabilota bacterium. Taxonomy (GTDB): domain Bacteria; phylum Methylomirabilota; class Methylomirabilia; order Rokubacteriales; family CSP1-6; genus JAICGY01. The sequence continues at coordinate 6,683 of JAICGY010000171.1, forward strand.
TAGCGAGTCGTGAGGTCGATCACGGCCGCTTCTCCGGTGGCGCGGGATCCGCCGGCATCGCCGCCCAGTGCTCGTAGAACGCCCACCGGGCGCGCACGTCCTCCTGGGCGTCCGCCAGCAGCCGCGCGGCCGCCTCGGGATCGCTCCGGACGAGCATCGTGTAGCGCGCCTCGGCGTAGGCGTACGTGCCGAGGGGCAGGGTGGGCGGCCGCGAGTCGAGCTGCAGGGGGTTCTTGCCCTCCGCCCTGAGCGCGGGATTGTAGCGGAGCAGCGGCCAGTGGCCGGACAGCACGGCCGCCTTCTGCTGGTCCATGCCGTGCCGCAGGTCGTAGCCGTGAGCGATGCAGTGGCTGTAGGCGATCACGAGGGAGGGGCCCGGGAAGGCCTCCGCCTCTCGCAGGGCGCGCAGGGTCTGGGCGTCGTTGCCGCCCATGGCGATCCGGGCCACGTAGACCGTCCCGTAGGTCATCACCATCGCCGCGAGGTCCTTCTTGGCGGTGACCTTGCCGCCGGCGGCGAACTTCGCCACCGCGCCGCGCGGCGTGGCCTTCGACATCTGGCCGCCCGTGTTGGAGTACACCTCGGTGTCGAGGACGAGCACGTTGACGTCGCGGCCGGAGGCGAGGACGTGGTCGAGCCCGCCGTAGCCGATGTCGTACGCCCAGCCGTCGCCGCCCACGATCCAGACGCTCTTCTTGACGAGCGCGTCGGCCACGCTCAGGAGCTCGCGGGGGTCGTCGCCGGCGAGGGGCGCCACGGCGGCCTTCAGCGCCGCCACGCGCTCGCGCTGGGCCGCGATGCCGGCCTCGGTCGACTGGTCGGCGTCCAGGAGGGCGGGGGCGAGGTCGCCGAGCGCCCCGGCGAGCCGGGCCACCAGCTCGCGCGCGTACTCGTGCTGACGGTCGAGGGCCAGCCGCATGCCGAGGCCGAACTCGGCGTTGTCCTCGAAGAGCGAGTTGGCCCAGGCGGGGCCGCGGCCGTCGACCCCGGTCGCCCACGGGGTGGTGGGCTGGCTTCCGCCGTAGATCGACGAGCACCCGGTCGCGTTCGCGACGATGGCTCGCTCGCCGAAGAGCTGGGTGACGAGCTTCAGGTACGGCGTCTCGCCGCAGCCGGCGCAGGCGCCGGAGAACTCGAACAGCGGCGGCAGCAGCTGCACGTCCTTGACCTGGCCGGTGTGGAGCCGGCGGCGATCGACATCGGGCAGGGCGAGGAAGGCCTCCCACCGGGCGGCCTGCTCGTCGCGCCCGGGCGGCAGGGGCACCATGTCCAGGGCCTTGTGGCGCACCTCGCTCTTGCTCTTGGCCGGGCAGACCTCGACGCAGAGCGCGCACCCGGTGCAGTCGTCGGCCGAGACCTGCAACGTGTAGCGCAGGCCCTCGAGCTCGCGCCAGCGCGCGGGCGCCGCCGTCAGCGAGGGGGCGGCGGCCGCCAGCGCCTCGGCCGTCGTGACCTTGGCCCGGATCACGGCGTGCGGGCAGACGAGGACACACTTGCCGCACTGGATGCAGAGGTCGTCGTCCCACACCGGGATCTCGTCCGCGATGCGCCGCTTCTCCCAGCGCGCGGTCCCGCTCGGATAGGTGCCGTCGGTGGGCAGGGCGCTCACGGGCAGGGCATCGCCCTCCCCGCTCATGATCCGCGCCAGGACGTCGCGCACGAACGCGGGCGCGTCCGCCGGGACGGCGGGGCGGCGCTCCCCGCCCGCCGTCCCCGCCGTCGCCGGCACGACGACCTCGTACAGGCGTTCCAGGGTGCGGTCGACGGCGGCGAAGTTGCGCTGCACCACGGGCTCGCCGCGCTTGCCGTACGTGCGGGCGATGGCGCGCTTGATCGCGGCGATCGCCTCCGCCCGCGGCAGGACCCCGCTCACC
>JAICGY010000172.1 GCA_025922915.1 Candidatus Methylomirabilota bacterium
CCCCGGGCTTCTGGGCGAGGAGGCGCGGTTCCTCGCCACCCGCGCCACCGGGGCGACGAAGGTGGCGCTGCCGTCCCCCTACCTCCTCGGGCAGCGCATGTGGGATCCCGCGCGGTCGCGCGACGCCTACCCCACCCGGGAAGCGTTCATGCGGGCGCTCGTGCCCGTGCTCCGGACCGAGCTGCGAGCGGTGCAGGCGGCCGGCGTCACCGTGGCCCAGTTCGACGACCCGCACCTCTGCCTGCTCGCCGACCCCCGCGTGCGGGCCGGGCACGCCGACCCCGACGCCGAGGCCGCCCTGTGCGTGGACCTGCTGAACGAGATCGTGGCGGGCGTCGACGGGATCGTGACCGCCGTCCATCTCTGCCGCCGCAACAAGGGACGTCTCGGCTGGATCGGCGAGGGCGGCTACGACCCGATCGTCCCGCATCTCCGCCGGCTCGCCGTGCGGCAGTACGTGCTCGAGTTCACCATCCCGGTGGCCGGAGACCTCGACGTCCTGGCCCGCCTCCCCGACGATCGCCTGATCGGCCTGGGCTGCGTCGACTGCCGGGGAGCGACGGTGGAGAAGCCCGAGGTGATCGCCGGCCGCGTCGAGCAGGCGCTGCGCCGGGTGGACGCCTCGCGCGTCTCGCTCAACCCCGACTGTGGCTTCGCGCCGGGGAGCGCCGCCGACATCCCGGTCGACGAGGCCTACGCCAAGCTGCGGAGCGAGGCTGCCGCGGCCGCGCTGCTCCGCGCGCGCCATCCCGGCTGACCGCGCTCGCCGGCGCCGGCGTCCGGAGGTAGGATCGCCCGCGAGCATGCTCCCCGCGTGGGCCGACGCCGCTCGCGACTTCTCCTGGGCGGCGCACCTGCGCGCGCTCGGCTGGTCGCCGGACGGCGCCGTCGCGCTCGCCGAGACCATCGTCGGCCGCCACGCCGCCGGCGGCGGCGCGCGGCCGGCGCTGCGATGGCTTCCACGCGACGGGGGGGAGCGAACGGTCACGTACGGGGAGCTGGCGGACGCCGCGGGGCGGTTCGCGCGGTTCCTGGTCGGGCGCGGTGTCCGGCCCGGCGACCGCGTGGCCGGGTTCATGCCGCGCGTCCCCGAGGCGCTCGTGGCGATGGTCGGCACCTGGACGGCGGGGGCGGTTTACGTACCGATCTTCACGGGGTTCGGGCCCGATGCCGTCGGCTTCCGCGTCCGCCACAGCGGCGCGACCGTCCTGTGCACCCACGCCGAGCACCGCGCACGGGTGCCCGACCTGCCCGGGGTGACGATCGTCGTGGCCGGCGCGGCGGCCGCCGGCGCCGCGCCCGGAACGCCGACCGCGGCGGCGCGGGACGTCGACTTCGCCGCCGCGCTCGCCGGGGGCCCGCCGCTGGCGCCCGTCCCGCGCCGGCGCGACGAGCCCGCCGTGCTGCTCTACACATCGGGCTCGACCGGGCCGCCGAAGGGGGTGCAGATCGCGAGCAACTTCCTCCTCGCCGTCCAGCCCTGGCTCGTCTACGGCCTGGATCTGCAAGCGGACGACATCTTCTGGCCGACCGGTGACCCGGGCTGGGGCTACGGGCTCGTCTGCTACATGGCGGCGCTCGCGCGCGGCGTGCCCGTCGTCTGCCAGGAGGCGCAGCCCACGGCGGAGACGGCCCTCGCGCGCCTGGGTGCGCTCGGCGTGACGAACCTCGCCACGACGCCGACGCTGCTGCGCGCGATCATGGCCCGGGGCGAGGAGGCCGTGCGCGCGCCGGGCGTGCGGCTGCGGCGCCTGAGCAGCTGTGGCGAGCCGCTCAACGCGGAGGTCGTCGGGTTCTTCCGGCGCTGCTGGTCCGTCACGCCGCTGGACCACTACGGCTCGAGCGAGTTCGGCCTGCCCATCGGCAACGCGAGCGCGCTCGCCATGGAGGTGCGGCCCGGCTCGATGGGGCTGCCCTTCCCGGGCTGCACGATGGCCGTCGTCGACGAGGGCGGCCGGGAGGTGCCCGCCGGCGTCGTCGGCCAGATCGCGATGCGCCCGAGCGAGGCCGGCTACTACTCGCTGGGCTACTGGGCGGACGACGCCCGCGCGCGCGAGCAGTGGCGCGGCGGCTGGATGACGATCGGCGATCTCGCGCGGCGCGACGCCGACGGCTACTTCTGGTTCGAGGGGCGCGCGGACGACGTCATCAAGAGCGCGGGCTATCGCATCGGGCCGTTCGAGGTGGAGAGCGCGATCCTCCAGCACCCGGCGGTGGCCGAGGCCGCGGTGGTGGGGACGCCGGACGCCCTGCGCGGTCAGAGCGTGACGGCCTACGTGGTCGTGCGTCCCGGCGTGACGGCGTCGCCGGGGCTGTCCGACGAGATCGTCGACCTCGTCAGGACCCGTGTCGGGCGCCACCAGGCGCCGCGCGAGGTCGTGCTCGTCGACGCGCTGCCGAAGACCGAGAGCGGCAAGATCCAGCGCTTCCTGCTGCGCCAGCGCTGAGAGGAGCGAGTCCATGGCGAGACCCCAGCTCGTCGCCGCCGGCCCCTGGCCGGAGCGCTACACGTTCTCGCCCGCGATCCGCGCCGGCGGCTTCCTCTTCGTCTCGGGCACGACCGCCGCCGACGAGCAGGGCCGCATCGTGGCACCGGGCGACATCGTCGGCCAGACCCGCTACATCTACCAGAAGATCGGCCGGCTGCTGGCGGCGGCCGGCGTGGGGTTCGAGGCGGTGGTGGAGACGACCGAGTACGTCACGACCACCGAGGGCTACCGGCGGACCGCCGACGTCCGCCGCGAGATCTTCCGGCCGCCCTATCCCGCCGCGACCGGTGTGATCGTGGCCGGCCTCCTGCGCGAGGGCGCCCTCATCGAGATCTCCGCGGTGGCGGCGGTGCCGGACGGTCACCCCGCTCGCAGCGCGGTGACGATCGCGTCCACGTCGTAGACGCAGCCGCCCCACGTCCCGCCGCCCGCCTGCTGCAGGGCGGCCCACAGCCGCGTGTCGTCGGGGAGGTCGGGATCGGGGGAGAGGTCGGGGCGGGGCGGCCGCGCGGCGAGCAGGCGCGCGCCCTCCTCGGGGCCGCCCTCCACCTCGCCGTGGCCGACGAGGTCGACGGAGCCCTCGAGCCGGTTGCGGTCCACCACGATGCGGATGCGGTCACCGTCCACGACCTTGCCGATCGGGCCGCCGGCGAGGGCCTCCGGGCCCACGTGCCCGATGCAGGCCCCGGTCGACACGCCCGAGAAGCGCGCATCCGTGAGGACGGCGACGTGCTTGCCCCACGACAGGTGCTTGAGGGCGGCCGTGATCTGGTAGATCTCCTCCATCCCCGCGCCCATCGGCCCCCGGCAGATCAGGACCATGACGTCGCCGGGCCGGAGCCCGTCCGGCCCGCGGCTCTTGATGGCCGCGATCGCGTCGCGCTCGCGGGTGAAGACGCGCGCCGGCCCCACCTTGCGGTAGACGCCGTCGGCGTCGACCACCGAGGGGTCGATCGCCGTGCTCTTGATGACCGACCCCTCGGGCGCCAGGTTGCCGCGCGGGAAGGTGACGGTGCTCGTGAGGCCGCGCGCCCGCGCGCGGTCCGGATCCATGATCACGTCGTCGGGATCGAGGCCGTCGGCGAGGCGCAGCCGCTCGCGCAGCGCCCGCCGCCGCGCGGAGGCCTCCCACCAGTCGAGCACGCGCGCGAGCGGCTCGCCGCTCGCCGTCAGCACGTCGAGGTCCAGCAGGCCGAGCCGCCGCAGGTGCAGCATGACCTCGGGGACTCCGCCCGCGAGGAACGCGCGCACGGTCGGGTGGGGGCCGTTCGGCAGCGTGTCCACGAGCCGCGGCACGCGCCGGTTCACGGCGATCCAGTCCTCGACGGCCGGGCGGCGCAGGCCGGCCGCGTGGGCGACGGCGGGCAGGTGCAGCAGCAGGTTGGTCGAGCCGCCGAAGGCCGCGTGCACGACCATCGCGTTGCGGATCGCGGCGTCGGTCAGGATGTCGCGGGTGGCGAGCCCGCGGGCGGCGAGGCTCACGAGGGCGCGGGCCGAGCGGCGCGCCATGTCCGTCCACACGGGCTGGCCCGAGGGCGCCAGCGCGGCGTGGGGCAGGGCGAGGCCGAGCGCCTCGCCGATGACCTGGGCGGTCGCCGCCGTGCCGAGGAACTGGCAGCCGCCGCCGGGCGAGCCGCAGGCCCGGCAGCCGAGGTCCTGCGCCTGCTCGAGGGTGAGCTCGCCGTGCGCGAAGCGCGCCCCGATGGACTGCACCTTGCCCGCGTCCTCCCCGTCGCGGGGCGGCAGCGTGACGCCGCCCGGCACGAGCACCCCCGGCAGGTCGCGCAGCCCGGCCAGGGCGAGCATCATCGCCGGCAGCCCCTTGTCGCACGTCGCCACGCCCAGCACGCCGCGGCGCGTGGGCAGCGAGCGCGCGAGGCGGCGCAGCACGATGGCCGCGTCGTTGCGATACGCGAGGCTGTCCATCATGCCCACGGTGCCCTGGGTGCGGCCGTCGCAGGGATCGGAGACGAACGCCGCGAACGGCAGGCAGGCCTGCGCCGCCAGCTCCTCGGCCGCGGCCTGCATGAGCAGGCCGATCTCCCAGTGGCCGGTGTGGTAGCCGAGGGCGACGGGGCGGCCGTCGGGGGCGCGGATGCCGCCCTGGGTGCCGAGCATGAGGAACTGGGGCCGGCCCAGCTCGCGCGGGTCCCAGCCCATCCCGGCGTTCTGGGTGAGGCCGAAGATGTCGCCGCTCGGCCGCTCGAGCAGCATCTCGGCCGTCACCGGCAGCCGGCCCGCGGGCCCCGGTCCGGCCGTCGTCACCTCCCACAGGGCCGGCGCCGACTCCACGACCTCCGCGAACCCGGGCGCGCCCGCCTTCGCCACCGTCAGCCTCCGTAGAAGATGTTCTCGCCCAGGTCCCTGAGCCAGAGCGTGGCCTCGTCGGCCCGGCCCGCCGGCGGGCTCGCCACCCCGGCGTCCACGACCTCGCCCACGAAGATGGAGTGGTCCCCGCGCTCCACCGTGTCGACGAGCCGGCACTCCACGAAGGCGGGCGCCCGCTCGAGGACCGGCGCGCCCGTGGTCCCGGCGCGGAACGGCTCGCCCGAGATGCGCTGGCCGTCGCGCGCGGCGGGCTTGAAGAAGGTGAAGGCGACGCCTTGCTGGCCCTTGCCCAGGACGTTGAGGGCGAAGGCCCGGGTCTCCTTGATGACGGCGTGCGCCTGGGAGTCCGTCTTCACGCCGACCGCGACGAGGGGCGGCGCGAAGGAGGCCTGCGTGACCCAGTTGACGGTGGCGGCCGCGACGCTGCCGTCGGCGCGCTGGGCGGTCAGGACGTAGAGGCCGTAGGGGATCATCCGGAGCGCCGTCTTCTTCGCGTTCGCGTCCATGCTGGTCTCCTGGTGTCGCCCGGGGGTCTACGACCGCGCGATGCGGCGGCCGAGGCGCTGCTCGAGGACGTGGGTCACCGCCGAGAAGTCCTCGTGGCCCCAGCCGCCGGCCACGGCCGCATCGTACGCGCGCTTGGTCTCCTCCAGCATCGTGGCGGGGACCTTGGCCGCGCGGGCGAGGTCGAGGGCCAGGCCGACGTCCTTCCGCATGAGCGCCGCGGTGAACGTGGGCGAGAAGTCGCCGTCGAGGATGCGCCGCGCCCGGCGCTCGAAGTAGGTGCCGTGGGCCATGCCGCCCCCGTTCTTGACGACGTCGTAGAGCGTGTACGGGTCGACCCCGGACTGCACGGCGACGGCGAGCGCCTCGGCCACCGCGACGGAGACGACGGCGGCCAGGCCGTTGTGGATCAGCTTCACGCGGTTCGCCGTCGCCGACGGGCCCACGTACATGTGCAGCCGGCCCATGATCTCCAGGTAGGGCGCGATCCGCTCGAGCGCGGCGCGGTCGCCGCCGACGATGAAGAAGATCTCGCCGCTCACGGCCTGGGGCTGCGAGCCGAGCATCGGCGTGTCCATGTGGGTCATGCCGGCGCCCGCGAGGCCGGCGGCGACCTCCAGCGTGGCCTCCGGGCTCACCGTCGAGCAGTCGCAGGTGACGAGGCCGGGACGCCCGGCGGCGGCGATGCCGCCCGGCCCCAGGTACACGGCGCGGACGATCGCGTCGTCCGGCAGGCAGGTGAAGAGGAGCCCGACGCTGGAGGCGACGGCCCCCGGCGCGTCCACGGTGCTTGCGCCGGGCAGCGTGGCGGCCGCGGTGAGCGCCGCCGCGCTCGCGTCGTGCAGCACCAGCGGCACGCCCGCCTTCGCCAGGTTCGCCGCCATCGGCCCGCCCATCGTCCCGAGCCCGATGAAGCCCACGCGCTCGCTCATGGCCGTCCTCCTGGGCCGGCGGGGACCGGGTCGCGGTCCGGGGCGCCGGCCGGGGTAGATTACTATGGCGGCCGTGAGCGGGATCGCCGGGGTGCTGTTCGACATGGGCGGCGTGGTGATGGAATCGCCGCTGCACGCGATCGCCCGGTACGAGCGCGACCACGGGCTGCCCGCCGGCGCCATCAATCGCGCCGTGGTGAACGCCGGCGAGCAGGGGGCCTGGGCGCGGCTCGAGCGCGGCGAGCTGACGGTCGAGACCTTCTGCGCGCCGTTCGAGGCGGACTGCCGCGCCCACGGGGTGACGATCGACGGCGCCCGGGTGATGGCCTACGTCGCCGAGGCCGCGGTGCCCCGCCCGCGGATGATCGCTGCCATCGAGCGCATCCGGGCGCGCGGCGTGCGCGTCGGCGCCCTCACGAACAACTGGCGGCGCGCGGGCGGCGACGGCGACGCCCTCCATCCGCTCCGCCCCCTGTTCGACGTCTTCGTGGAGTCGCGCCTGGTCGGGCTCCGGAAGCCGGATCCGCGCATCTACCAGCTGGCCTGCCGGGAGCTGGGCGTGGAGCCGGCCCGCACCGCCTTCCTGGACGACATCGGCCGCAACCTGAAGCCGGCCCGCGCGCTCGGCATGGCGACCATCAAGGTCGACGATCCCGCCCACGCCCTCGAGGCCCTGGAGGCCCTGCTGGGCTTCCCCCTGCTCGAGTAGTCACCGCGGTCCCGGTTGGCAAGGCCCCGGCGTTCGTGGTCTAATCGCCGCACTTCGGCGGCCCGGAACCCCACTTGCAGGAGGTCTCGATCGATGCGAACCCTCGGCAGTCTCGTCGTCGCCTGCCTGACCGTCATGATGCTCGCCGCGCCCGTCGGGGCGCAGACCACCGTCAAGGTCGTCATGCATTCCGGGCTGCGGGTGCTCGACCCGATCCTGACGACGGCCTACATCACGCGCAACCACGGCTACATGATCTACGACACGCTGTTCGCGCAGGACGAGAACTTCAAGATCCAGCCGCAGATGGTGAAGTCGCACACGCTGAGCCCCGACAAGCTCACGTACACGTTCGTCCTGCGCGACGGGCTCAAGTGGCACGACGGCCAGCCCGTCACCGCCGAGGACTGCGTGGCGTCCATCAAGCGCTGGGGCTCGCGCGACACGATGGGCCAGAAGCTGATGGAGAACACGGCCTCGCTCACCGCGGCCGACCCCCAGACGATCAAGCTGGTCCTCAAGTCACCCTACGGCCTCGTCCTCGACTCGCTCGGCAAGCCGTCCTCCAACGTGCCGTTCATGATGCCCAAGCGCATCGCCGAGACCTCGGGCGACAAGGCGCTCGGCCCCGCTGACCAGATCGGCTCCGGCCCGTTCAAGTTCGTGCAGGCCGAGTACCAGCCGGGCGTCAAGGCCGTCTACGCGAAGAACACGGAGTACGTCCCCCGGACCGAGAAGCCGTCGTGGGCGACCGGCGGCAAGCAGGTCAAGGTGGACCGCGTCGAGTGGATCAGCATGCCCGACCACCAGACGGCGGTGAACGCCCTCGTGGCGGGCGAGATCGACTACATGGAATCGCCGCCCCACGACCTGTACCCGATCCTCGAGGCGGCCTCGAACGTCAAGATGCAGGTCATCAACAAGCTCGGGTCGCAGGGCATGCTGCGCTTCAATCACCTGCACCCGCCCTTCGACAACCCGAAGATCCGGCAGGCGGTCGCGCTCGCGGTGAACCAGGAAGACTACATGAAGGCCTGGATCAGCGACGCCAAGTACCGCCGGACCTGCTTCGCGATGTTCGTCTGCAACACGCCGCTGGCCACCAACGCCGGCTCGGACGGGCTCATGCGGGGCAACATCGAGAAGGCCAAGGCCCTGCTGAAGGAAGCCGGCTACGACGGCAAGCCGATCGTCATCATGCATCCGACCGACGTCGTCTCCATCGCCTCCTACCCGGTGGTCACGGCGCAGGCCATGCGGAAGGCCGGCTTCAACGTCGACGTCCAGGCCATGGACTGGCAGACCCTCGTCTCGCGCCGGTCGAAGCAGGAGCCGCCGGCCCAGGGCGGCTGGAACATGTTCCACACCAACTGGGTGGCCCACGACGTCATGAACCCGATCGGCAACGCCGGCATCAACGCCAAGGGCGCCAAGGGCGGGTGGTTCGGCTGGCCCGCCGACCCCCAGATCGAGGACATGCGCGACCAGTTCGCGCGGGAGACCGATCCCGCCAAGCAGAAGCAGATCGCGGAGGCCATCCAGAAGCGGGCGTACGAGATCCACGCCTACCTGCCGCTGGGCGA
>JAICGY010000173.1 GCA_025922915.1 Candidatus Methylomirabilota bacterium
GAAGCCGTGCCGGGCGTGGTCGATGCGCTCCCACGGCAAGCGGCGTCGATCGAGCTCGCCGGTGAGCCGATCCGACCAGGCCGGGTGCTCGTCGAGGATGCCTATTGGCTTTATCACGGGCCCCCTTTGCTCATATGCACATATCCGATCGGGAATCGTATATTGTACGATCCGACGATCGGCGTCAAGTGCCAGGTCGGGTACTCCGGGGGGATCTAGAATGACGGCGTGCTGGCTCTGGCCTTCGCGCTCGCGTGGCTCTTCTTGACCGGTGCGCCGGGGCTCGCTTCCGAGACGGGCCTCTCCGGGCGCGAGGGGCACCCTCGGGAGCGGCTGCCGCTGGCCCTCCACCTGGCGCCGCTGGGCGAGCCGTTGCTCGACGAGGCCGCCGCCCGCGCCGTCGAGGACTGGCGCACGGTGAGCCGGGAGACGCTCGGCGTGGAGGCGTTCGCGAGGGTCGCGACCCCCGGCGAGGCCCAGGTGACGATCCTCCTCGAGCCGGCCCCCTCCGCCGGGCTCATGGGCGTCACCTGGCTCGGCGCCGACGCCGGGGGCGTGATCGCGCTGCCCGTCCGCATCGCCCTGTTCACCCCGGCCGCGCGCGGACAGACGTCGCGGGAGACCGTGGTCTACCAGGTCGTCGCCCACGAGCTCGGGCATGCGCTCGGGCTGGTCCACACGCGTGACCCGCGCTCGCTCATGTGCTGCGTGCCGGGGAGCGTCGACTTCGGCGACCCGGCGCTGCGCGAGGCGTACGTCGAGGGCCGCCGCCGTCCCGACGTGCGCTCGGTGGCCGGCCAGCTGACCGAGCACTACCGCGCCTTCTGGGGCCGGCCGCCTACGTCCTGACGGCGTCCTCCTCCACGGCCTCCAGCTCGAACGCGGCGGCCATCAGCGCGCGGGTGTACGGCTCGGCCGGCTGCTCGAAGATCCGCTCGGTCGGGCCCTGCTCCACCACCTTGCCCGCCCGCATCACGAGGATCTCGTCGCTGACCGCGCGCACGACCTTCAGGTCGTGGCTGATGAACACGTAGGCCAGGGCGTGGCGGGCCTGCAGCTCGCGCAGGAGGTCGACGATCTGCGCCTGGACCGACATGTCGAGGGCCGAGGTGGGCTCGTCCAGGACCAGGAAGCGCGGCCGCAGCACCATCGCCCGCGCGATGGCGATCCGCTGGCGCTGCCCGCCCGAGAACTCGTGAGGATAGCGGTCGCGCAGGGCGGGATCGAGGCCGACCTCCTCCAGCGCGGCGTCGATGAGCGCGCCGCGCTCGGCCGGCGTGGAGCCGATGCGGTGCACGCCGAGCCCCTCGCCCACGATCTGCGCGATCGACAGCCGCGGCGAGAGCGCGCCGAACGGGTCCTGGAAGACGATCTGCATCTCGCGACGCAGGGGGCGGAGGGCGCGCGCGGACAGGTCGTGGACGGCGCGGCCCCGGAAGCGGATGGTGCCCTGGGCGGCCTGCAGCCGCAGGAGGGCCAGGCCCAGGGTGGTCTTGCCCGATCCGCTCTCGCCGACCACGCCGACCGTCCGGCCCTCGCGCACGAGGAGGCTCACCCCGTCGACGGCCCGGACGTGATCCACCGTACGGCGCAGGAGGCCGCGGCGCACCGGGAACCACACGCGGACGCCCTCGGCCTCCATCACCACCGGGGTCTCGCGCGCCGCCGGGCGCGCCATCGGCCGCGGCTCGGCGGCGAGGAGCCGTCGCGTGTACGGGTGGCGCGGTCGCGCGAACACCTCGGGGGTGGGCCCGGCCTCCACGATCTCGCCGGCGCTCATCACGCAGACCCGGCCGGCCATCTTCCGGACGATGCCGAGGTCGTGGGTGATCAGCAGCAGCGCCATGCCGAGCTTCGCCTGCAGATCGCGCAGGAGGGCGAGGATCTGGGCCTGGATGGTGACGTCGAGGGCGGTCGTGGGCTCGTCGGCGATCAGGAGATCGGGGTCGTTCGCGAGCGCCATCGCGATCATCACGCGCTGGCGCTGTCCGCCGGAGAGCTGGTGCGGGTAGGCGTCCAGGCGGCGCTCGGCCTCGGGCAGGCCGACGAGGCGCAGCAGCTCGAGCGTGCGGGTGCGCGCGGCGGCGCGCCCCATGCGCCGGTGGACGCGCAGCACCTCGTTCACCTGCTTCTCGATGGTGTGCAGGGGGTTCAGCGACGTCATCGGCTCCTGGAAGATCATCGCGATCCGGTCGCCGCGGACCTGCTGCATCGCCGTCTCCGGCGCGCCGACGAGCTCCCGGCCCTGCAGCAGGATGCTGCCGGACGGGTGACGGGCCCGGGGGTAGGGCAGGAGCTGCATGATCGAGAGCGCGGTCACCGACTTGCCCGACCCGCTCTCGCCGACCAGGGCTATCGTCTCTCCCCGTTCGATCTCGAACGAGACGCCCCGCACCGCCTCCACGAGCCGGCCGTCCACGTCGAAGGTGACCCCGAGATCGCGGACGGCGAGCAGGGACGTCACCGCACCTTCCGCGGATCGAAGGCGTCGCGTACGGCCTCGCCGATGAAGATCAGGAGGGAGAGCATCACGGCGAGCACCAGGAACCCGGTGAGACCCAGCCAGGGCGCCTGGAGGTTGGCCTTGCCCTGGGCGAGGATCTCGCCGAGCGAGGGGGAGCCGGGCGGCAGGCCGAAGCCCAGGAAGTCGAGCGAGGTCAGGGTGGCGACGGAGCCGTTCAGGATGAACGGCAGGAACGTCAGCGTGGCCACCATCGCGTTGGGCAGGACGTGGCGGAGGATGATGACGCCGTTCCGCACGCCGAGCGCCCGGGCCGCCCGCACGTAGTCGAAGTTTCGCGCGCGCAGGAACTCCGCGCGCACCACGCCCACCAGGGCCATCCAGGAGAAGAGGAGCATGAGGCCCAGCAGCCACCAGAAGTTCGGCTCCACGATGCTGGCCAGGATGATGAGGAGGTAGAGCACGGGCAGCCCCGACCACACCTCGATGAACCGCTGGAACAGGAGGTCCGTCCACCCGCCGAAGTAGCCCTGGACGGCCCCCGCCGCGACGCCGACGATCGAGCTGGCCACCGTGAGCGTGAGCCCGAACAGCACCGAGAGGCGGAAGCCGTAGATCAGCCGGGCCAGCAGGTCGCGCCCCTGGTCGTCGGTCCCCAGCCAGTGGCGGGCGGACGGCGGTGCCGGGGCCGGCCCCGCCAGCTCCCAGTCGATGGTGTCGTAGCGGTAGGGGATCGGCGGCCAGAGCATCCAGCCCCGGGCCTCGATGAGGCGGCGCACCTCGGGATCGCGGTAGGCGGCCTCCGTGGGCAGCACCCCGCCGAACGCGGTCTCCGGATGGGCTCGCACCACGGGGACGTACAGCCGGCCGTCGTACCGCACGAGGAGCGGGCGGTCGTTGGCGAGGAGGTCGGCGCCGAGGGAGAGCCCGAAGAGGACGCCGAACACCCAGAGCGACCAGGCGCCGCGACGATTGGCGCGGAAGCTCGCCAGGCGGCGGCGGGTCAGCGGCGAGAGCGTCACGTGTCGCGCCGCTCGAAGTCGATCCGCGGGTCGATCGCCACGTAGGTGAGGTCGGTCACGATGTTCAGGAGCAGCCCGATCAGCGTGTAGACGTAGAGCGTCCCGAACATCACCGGGTAGTCCCGGTTGATCGCGGCCTCGAACCCGAGCAGCCCCAGGCCGTCGAGGGAGAAGATCACCTCGATGAGGAGCGAGCTGGTGAACAGGATGCCGATGAAGGCGCCGGGGAAGCCCGCCACCACGATGAGCATGGCGTTGCGGAACACGTGGCCGTAGAGGACGCGGCGGCGACCGAGCCCCTTGGCGCGCGCCGTCGCCACGTACTGCTTGTTGATCTCGTCGAGGAACGAGTTCTTGGTGAGCATGGCGAGGCCGGCGAAGCCGCCGACGACGAGGGCCAGGACGGGGAGCGCGACGTGCCAGAGGTAGTCGGCGATCCGGCGCGGCCAGGACATGAGGGCCCAGTCGTCGGAGGTGAGGCCGCGCAGCGGGAACCAGTCGAGGAACGAGCCGCCCGCGAACAGGACGACGAGCAGGATGGCGAAGAGGAAGCTGGGCACCGCGTAGCCGACGACGACGGCGGCGCTGGTCCACACGTCGAACGGCGTGCCGTCCCGGGTGGCCTTGGCGATGCCGAGCGGGATGGAGATGAGATACACCAGCAGCGTCGTCCAGAGCCCGAGCGAGATCGACACCGGCAGCTTCTCCAGCATCAGGCCGAGGACCGGCCGGTCGCGGTAGAAGCTGGTCCCGAGGTCGAGCACGACGTAGTTCCGCATCATCGTCAGGAACCGCTGCCAGGCCGGCTTGTCGAACCCGAACTGCTTCTCGAGCTGCCGGATGAGCTCGGGATCGACGCCCCGCGACGCCCGCGTGGCGCCCTCCTCCCCCCGCGCCGCGAGCTCGCGCGCCACGCTCCCGCCCCCCACCTCGCCGGCCGCCGTCCCCCCGATCCGCGCCGTCGCCTCCCCGCCGTGCCCCCGCAGCCGCGCGATCATCAGATCCACCGGCCCCCCCGGCGCCGCCTGCACGATCAAGAAGTTCGCGAGCATGATCCCCACCAGCGTCGGCACCACCAGCAGCAACCGCCTCACGATGTACGCGACCACGCTAGCCCCTCGAGCCCCGACGTCGGCCTGGAAGCGTAGGGGCGGGGCCGGGGGTGCCCTCCCCGGGGCCGTGGCTTCTGCGGGTCGAGGGAGTCGCCGAGGACATCCTCGTGGCTCGCATACGTTGCGTCTCCCGTCGTGGACAGCGTGCCCCGGGGAGGGCACCCCCGGCCCCGCCCCGGCGCCTCCACGCGACGCCCGGCTTAGAGCGGGCTAGCGCGGCGCGAGCCACCAGGTGTCGAACCCCAGCGAGTACTTGGGCGAGACGGCGGGACGCTCGAACTTGTCCCAGTACACGACGCGGTACGCCGCGATGTGCCATTGCGGGATCACGTAGTGGCCCCACAGGAGCACCCGGTCGAGGGCCCGGGTGCGCGCCACGAGCGCGGGCCGGTCGGGCGCGGCGATGAGCGACGCGATGAGCCGGTCCACCACCGGATCGCTCACGCCGGCCAGGTTGCGGCTGCCCGGCGTGCGGGCGGCCTCCGTCCCCCAGTAGTCCGCCTGCTCGTTGCCGGGCGAGAGCGACTGCGGGAAGACGGCGACCGTCATGTCGAAGTCGAAGTTCTTGAGGCGGTACTCGTACTGGGCGGAATCGACGGTCCGGACCCGGGCGACGACGCCCAGGCGCTCGAGGTTCTTCGCGAGGGGCAGGGCGATGCGTTCCCAGGTGGGCTGGTCGATCAGGATCTCGAACTCCAGGGGCCGGCCGGTCTCCGCGTGCACGAGCCGCATGTCGCGGACGACCCAGCCCGCCTCGCGCAGCAGGCCCAGCGCCGCGATGAGGTTGGGCCGGAGGCCGCCCGGCTCGGTGGTGGGCGGCCGGTACTCCCGCGTGAAGACCTCGTCCGGGACCTGCCCCCGGAAGGGGTCCAGCACCGCGCGCTCGGCGGCGCCCGGCAGCCCGCGCGAGGCCAGCTCCGAGTTGGAGAAGTAGCTGCGCGTCCGCGTGTAGGCGCCGTAGAAGAGGTGCTCGTTGGACCACTCGAAGTCGAAGGCGTGGGCGAGGGCCTGCCGGACGCGCGGGTCCCGGAACACCGCACGGCGGGTGTTGTACACGAAGCCCTGCATGCCCGTGGGGATCTCGTTGGGGATCCGCTCCTTCTTGACGCGGCCGTCGCGCACGGCGGGCATGTCGTAGGCCGTGGCCCAGTTCTTGGCGCTGTTCTCCTGCCGGAAGTCGTAGGCGCCGCCCTTGAACGCCTCGAGCGCGACGGTGCCGTCGCGGTAGTAGTCGTAGCGGATCGTGTCGAAGTTGAACCGGCCCACGCTGACGGGCAGCGCGGCCGCCCAGTAGTCCTTCACCCGCCGGTAGGTGATCGAGCGGCCGGGCTCCAGCGACTCCACCCGGTACGGGCCACTCCCGAGCGGGGGCTCCAGGGTCGTCCGGGTGAAGTCGCGTTCGGCCCAGTACGCCCTGGGAAGCACCGGCATCTGCCCCACGATGAGCGGCAGCTCGCGGTTCTCGCCCCGCTTGAAAGTGAACCGCACCCGCCGCGGCCCGGCCGGCTCGGCGCGGGCCACGTGCGCGTAGTAGGAGCGATAGAAAGGGTGGCCCTTCTGGCGGAGGGTGTCGAAGGTCCAGATGACGTCCTCGACCGTGATCGGGCTGCCGTCGTGGAACCGCGCCTGCGGCCGCAGGGTGAAGGCGACCCACGAGCGGTCGGGCGGCGTCTCGACCGTCTCGGCCACGAGGCCGTACTCGGAGAACGGCTCGTCGGCCGAGCCGACCATCAGCGTGTCGAAGAGGTTGCCGATGCCGGCGGCGGGCACGCCCTTGAGGACGAACGGGTGCAGGGTGTCGAAGGTGCCGATCGCCGAGAGCCGGACGTCGCCGCCCTTCGGGGCCGTCGGGTTCACGTACTCGAAGTGCTCGAATGCCGGTCCGTACTTGAGGTCCCCGTAGATCGACAGGCCGTGGACGGGGCGGACGTCGGGGGGCGCGGCCCGGGGCCGGGGGGCCGCGAGCGCGACGGCGAGGACGGCGGCGACGAGGGCGGCAACCGGCTTCATGCGACTGGCGATGCCTCCGATAGTACCGGTGTTCGGACGCCCGCGCGCGCACCGCACGTCGCGGTGGTAGCCTGCGTCCCATGCCGGGCGCGATCGGGATGCCGTACGACGGGTACCGCCGGCGTGACACCCCACCGCCGGACCGGGAGCTGACCCAGGTCGGGCCCGGGACGCCCGGCGGCGAGTATCTCCGCCGCTTCTGGCAGCCCGTCGCGTTCGCCCGCGACCTCGGGGACCGGCCGCGGCGGGTGCGGATCCTGGGCGAGGACCTGGTGGTCTTCCGGGACCGGGGCGGCCGCACGGGCCTGCTCCATCTCCACTGCGCTCACCGCGGGACGTCGCTCGAGTTCGGTATCCCGGTGGAGCAGGGGATCCGCTGCTGCTACCACGGCTGGATCTTCGACGTGGACGGGCGGTGTTTGGCCACGCCGGGCGAGCCGCCCGGCAGCCGCCTGCGTGAGCGGGCGTGGCAGGGCGCCTACCCGACACGCGAGTTCTCGGGCCTCGTGTTCGCCTACCTGGGCCCGCCCGAGCACCGGCCCGCCTTCCCGGTGTACGACAGCTACGCGGTTCCGGGACACACGCTCATGCCGGCGGCCTCCTTCGAGATGCCGTGCAACTGGCTCCAGGTGAAGGACAACAGCATGGACCCGGTGCACACGGCCTTCCTGCACGCGCTCAGCAGCGGCTACCAGTTCACCGAGGCCTTCGGCGCCGTGCCCGAGATGGACTGGCGGCTGACGGAGGCGGGCATGATCTACATCGCGACCCGCCGGATCGGCGACCTCGTGTGGGTCCGCGTCTGCGACTACATGCCGCCGAACGTGCACCAGTTCACGCGCGAGATCGAGGAGGCCCGGGCGCCGAAGGCCGCGAGCCGCCCCGTGATCATCCGCTGGGCGGTGCCGAACGACGACACCCACACCACGAACTTCGAGCTGGCCCAGGTGGACCCCGCCTGGGGTCTCTCCGCGGAGGAGGTCGCGCGGCCGGGCTTCGGCCAGTCGGGCGACCGTCCCTACGCGGAGCGCCAGCGGCACCCCGCCGACTTCGACGCGCAGTCGAGCCAGCGGCCGATCGCGGTCCACGCCCTCGAGCGCCTCGGCTCGACGGACCGCGGCGTCGTCATGCTCCGGCGAATCGTCCGCGACGGCATCCGGGCCGTGGCCCGCGGCCAGGCGCCGTGGGGCACGCACTGGCGCGAGGGGCAGGTGATCAGGACGTACACCCAGGACGCGGTGGTCGAGTTGCCGCGGGCGTCGACGCCGGAGGAGGATCGCCGCCGCCTGCGGGCGACCGCGCTCGAGGTGATCGGCCTGGGCGACGAGGCGGGCACGGGCGCCGCCGGCGCCTGACCGGGAGGGACCATGGCCAGCGTGAGCGTACAGCCGGGCACCGGCGTGGACGAGGTCGCCGACGGCGTCTTCCGGATCAGCACTCCGGTCCCGATGGACGGAGTGCCCGGCGGCTTCACCTTCAACCAGTACCTCGTCCTCGACGACGAGCCGCTCTTGTTCCACACCGGGCCCCGCCGGCTGTTCCCGGCGGTCCGGGAGGCGGTGGCGCGCGTGCTGCCGGTCGACCGGCTGCGCTGGATCGGGCTCTCGCACGTCGAGGCCGACGAGTGCGGGGCGCTCAACGAGTGGCTCGCCGTCGCGCCGCACGCCTGGGAGTGCGGCCTCCTCCACGAGTCGCGCTCCGGGACCCTGCTCTGGGCGATCTGTTCACGCAGGGCGGCGACGGCCGGCCGGCGCTCACCGAGACCGACATCCTCGGGCCCAGCGAGGCCTTCCGCCGCCCGATGGACTACTACTGGACTACTACGCTCACGCGCGCGACGGGCGGCGTCACCTCGAGCGCCTCGCCGCCCTGCGGCCCACCACGCTGGCGTGCATGCACGGCAGCGCCTGGCGCGGGGACGGCGGCGCGCTGCTGCGC
>JAICGY010000174.1 GCA_025922915.1 Candidatus Methylomirabilota bacterium
AGGCCTCGACGTCCCCGGCCCGGCCCCGGGACGCCAGGTGGACCGCCCACGAGGCATCGCGCGCGAGCCGGCCCACCTGGCCCGCGTACGCCGCGGCGGCCGCGCGCGCGCTCCGGGCCGCCTCGGTGAGGCTCGCGTCCGGCCGCTGTGCGGCGATGCGGTCGACCAGGTGCCCGGCGCACACCTCGTCCTCCAGCGAGCGGGCCCCCCGCTCCCCCGCGCACACGATCAGCACGTCCCGGCCGGCCGCCACCGCCCACCGCGCCGCCGCCGAGAGGTTGACGAAGCCGGCCACCGCGACGGCGGCCGCCCCGCGCACGGCGACGAGGGCGCGGGTGCCGTTGCTCGTCGTGAAGACGATGGTGCGCCCGGCGACGCGCGCGGCCGTGAACTCCAGCGGCGAGTTGCCGAGGTCGAACCCGGCCAGCGGCTCCCCGCGGCGCTCGCCCGCGACCAGCGCGCCGCCGTCGGCCTCCGCCCGCCGCCGGGCCTCGTCGGCGTCCGTCGCCGGCACGATGGCCGCGCAGCCGTTCACGAGCGCGGTCGCGATGGTGGTGGAGGCGCGCAGCACGTCGATGACGATCGCCGTCCAGGCCTCGAGAGGGGCGCCCGGCAGCGCGGCCGGCGTCCACGCCACGTCCACGCGCACCCGTCAGGCCCGACGGTCGCGGAGGGCGCGGATCTTCAACCGCAGCGCATTGAGGTTGATGAATCCCTCGGCGTCGCGCTGCCGGTAGACGCTGTCGGCCTCGAACGTCGCGAAGTCCGTGCGGTAGAGCGACCGCGGCGAGCGCCGCCCGGCCACCGTCACGTTGCCCTTGTAGAGCTTCAGCCGCACCGTCCCCGTCACGTCGCGCTGGCACTCGTCGAGGAACCGCTGGAGCGTCTCCCGCTCGGGAGCGAACCAGAAGCCGTAGTAGATCATCTCGGCGTAGCGGGGGACGAGCGTGTCGCGCAGGTGGAGGGTCTCACGGTCCAGGGTGAGCGACTCGAGCGCGCGGCGCGCGGCGTGCAGGATCGTGCCGCCGGGCGTCTCGTAGACGCCCCGGGACTTCATCCCCACGAACCGGTTCTCCACCAGGTCCACGCGCCCGATGCCGTGCTCGGCCCCGAGCCGGTTCAGCCGGGTCAGGAGGTCGGCCGGCCCGAGGCGCCGCCCGTCCACGGCGACGGGGTCGCCCGCCTCGAACTCGATCTCCACCTGGACCGGCACGTCCGGGGCCGCCTCCGGCGACTGCGTGAGCAGGAACATCTTGTCCGGCGGCTCGGCCCACGGATCCTCCAGGATGCCGCCCTCGTACGAGATGTGGAACAGGTTGCGGTCCATGCTGTACGGGCGCTCGGCGGTGACGGGGACGGGGATGTCGTGGGCCCGGGCGAACTCGATGAGCGCGGTGCGCGAGCCGAGCTCCCACTCGCGCCACGGCGCGATCACCCGCAGATCGGGGGCGAGCGCCGCGTACGTCAGCTCGAAGCGGACCTGATCGTTGCCCTTCCCGGTCGCGCCGTGGGCCACCGCGTCCGCGCCCTCCTTGCGCGCCACCTCCACCTGGGCCTGGGCGATCAGCGGCCGCGCGATCGACGTGCCGAGGAGGTAGGCGCCCTCGTAGAGGGCGGCGCCGCGGAGCATCGGCAGGATGAAGTCCCGGACGAAGACCTCGCGGAGGTCGACGATGTGGACCGACACCGCTCCCGTGCGCAGCGCCTTGTCGCGCACCGTGAGGAGCTCCTCGCCCTGCCCCAGATCGGCGCAGAAGGCGACGACCTCGCAGTGGTACCGCTCGATCAGCCAGCGCAGGATGACCGACGTGTCGAGCCCGCCCGAGTACGCGAGGACGACCTTCTTCACCGCGTCAGGCATCGTCGAGGCTGGCGCCCAGGAGCTCGAAGAGCACGGCCTTCTGCGCGTGCAACCGGTTCTCCGCCTGTTCGAGCGCGACGGAGCGCGGGCCGTCGAGCACGGCGTCGGTGATCTCCTCGCCCCGGTGGGCGGGCAAACAGTGCATCACGAGGGCGGTCGGCTTGGCGAAGCCGAGCAGGCGCTCGTTGACCTGGTAGCGGCTGAAGGCCTCCAGCCGCTGCACCCGCTCGGCCTCCTGCCCCATGCTGATCCAGACGTCGGTGTACAGCACGTCGGCGCCGGTGGCGGCGTCGCGGGGATCGTGGACGATGTCCAGCCGCCCGCCCAGCCGCCGCACGCGCGCCTGCACGGCCGCCGCCGGCTCGTAGCCGGGGGGACAGGCGACGACCATCGAGGCGCCGAGCAGCGCGCCGGTGAGCAGGAGGGAGTGGCACACGTTGTTGCCGTCGCCGATCCACGCCACCCGTATCGCGCCGAGGTCGAGCCCGCGCTCCCAGAGCGTGAAGAAGTCCGCGAGGGCCTGGCACGGGTGCTCGGCGTCGCTGAGGCCGTTGATCACCGGGATCCCGGCGTGCGCGGCCAGGCTCTCCACCGTCGCATGGGCATAGACGCGGGCGGCGATGGCGTCCACCCAGAGCGAGAGGTTCCGGGCCACGTCGGGCACCGCCTCCCGGGTGCCGAGGCCGATCTCCCCGCCGGCGAGGTACACGCCCCGGGCGCCGAGCTGGAGCGCGCCGACCTCGAACGTCACGCGGGTCCGCAGCGACGGCTTCTCGAAGATGAGGGCGATCGAGCGCCCGGCCAGGGGCGCCTCCCGCCGGCCGACCTTCCAGCCGTGCTTGAGATCCGCCGCGACGCGGAAGAGGCCGAGGATCTCCTCCCGCGTCAGGTCGCCCGCGGAGACGAGGTGCTTCATCGGGCCGTGGCCCGGAGCGCGGCGCGCAGCACGTCGAGGGCCCGGCGGCAGTCGTCCGGCTGGACGATGAGCGGCGGCGTGAGCCGCAGCACCCGGTCGCCGGCCGTGAGCACGAGGAGGCCGGCCTCCCGGCACGCCTCCACGACCGGCCCCGCGGCGCGGTCGAGGTCGATGCCGATCAGGAGCCCCTTGCCCCGCACCTGCCGGACCCCCGTGCCGTCCGCGGCGAGGGCGCGCAGGCCGTCCATCAGCTCCCGCCCCATCCGCGCCGCGTGCTCGGGAATGCGCTCGCTGATGACGGTCGTCAGCGTGGCGAGCGCCACCGACGTCACGAAGGGGGTGCCGCCGAACGTCGAGGCGTGCGTGCCGGGCGTCAGCACCGAGGCGACGTCGGCCCGGCACAGCATCGCGCCGATGGGCACGCCGTTGGCGAGGGCCTTGGCGAGCGTCATGACGTCGGGCTCGACCCCGGCGTGCTCGTACGCCCACAGGCGGCCGGTCCGCCCCACCCCCGTCTGGACCTCGTCGAGGATCAGCAGCGCCCCGGACTCGTCGCACAGCTTCCGGAGACCGGGCAGGTAGTCGTCGTCGGGAACGTTCACGCCGCCCTCGCCCTGGATCGCCTCCACGAGCACGGCCGCCGTCCGCCCGTCGATGGCACGCTCCATCGCCCGCAGGTCGTTGTACGGCACGTGCTTGAAGCCGGGCATCAGCGGCTCGAAGCCGTGCTGGTACTTCTCCTGCCCGGTGGCCGTCACCGTCGCGAGCGTGCGCCCGTGGAACGAGTTGCGGGTCGCGATGACCTCGTACCGGTCGCTCGCGTACCGCTCCTTGCCGTACTTGCGGGCCAGCTTCAGGGCCGCCTCGTTGGCCTCCGCGCCGGAGTTGCAGAAGAAGACGCGGTCGGCGAACGAGTGCTCCACGAGCAGCTTGGCGAGGTGGATCTGCGGCGCGGTGTGGTACAGGTTCGAGACGTGCAGCAAGGTGGCCGCCACCTCCCGGATGGCGCCCGTGACCCGGGGGTGGCAGTGGCCGAGCGCAACCACCGCGATCCCGGCGGCGAAGTCCAGGTACTCGCGTCCGTCGGAGTCCCAGACGCGCACGCCGTCGCCGCGCACCAGGCAGATCGGGGTCCGCCCGTAGTTGGGGGTGTGGTACCGCGCCGACCACTCGAGGAGCGTCTTCGTGTCCATCCCGTTCTCCGTGGGAGCGGTCACGCCGGGAGGCGCGACGCGCGTCCGCCGGGCGCGCGGGTCACAGCACGATCTCCGTCCCGACGCCCTCGCGCGTGAACAGCTCGAGCAGGATCGCGTGCGGCACCCGGCCGTCGATGATGTGCGCCTTGGCGGTGCCGCCCTCCAGCGCCCGGAGTGCCGACTCGACCTTCGGCAGCATGCCGCCGTCGATCACCGCCGCGTGCATGAGGCGCTCGGCCTCCTTGCGCGGCAGCGTGCTGATCAGCCGCCCGTCGGCGTCCGCGATGCCCTGCACGTCCGTGAGGTGGATGAGCTTCTCGGCGCCCAGCGCGGCGGCCACCTCGCCCGCCACCAGATCGGCGTTGATGTTGAAGGTCTCGCCGGCGCCGCCCACGCCCACGGGCGCGATGACCGGCACGTAGCCGTGCTCCTCGAGCAGCCGGATGGGCGCCGGGTCGACCGCCTCGACGGCGCCCACGAGCCCGATGTCCACTTCGGTGCCGTCCGGCATCCGGTGCAGCCGCCGCCGCGCGCGGATGAGGCTCGCGTCCTTGCCGGACAGCCCGACGGCCCGACCACCGTGGAGGTTGATGAGGCCGACGATCTCCTTGTTGATCTTGCCGACGAGGACCATCTCGACGACCTCGATCGTCTCCTCGTCGGTCACCCGCATGCCGCCCACGAACCGCGGCTCCTTGCCCAGCCTCTTCATGAGCGCCCCGATCTGGGGCCCACCCCCGTGCACGATGACGGGGTTGATGCCGACGAGCCGCAGGAGGATCACGTCGAGGGCGAACACCGCCTTGAGGTCGGCCTGCTCCATCGCGGCGCCGCCGTACTTGATGACGACCGTCTTCCCCCGGAACTCCCGGATGTACGGGAGCGCCTCCATGAGGATCTCGACGCGGCGGTGGTCCTGCATCGCGTTCACAGGATGTAGCGCGAGAGGTCCTGATCTCGCGTGATGTCGGCCAGCCGCTCCCGCACGTACCCGGCGTCGATCGTCAGCTCCTTGCCCGGCCGTTCCGGCGCCTCGAACGAGATCTCCTCGAGCAGCCGCTCCATGATCGTGTAGAGCCGGCGCGCCCCGATGTTCTCGGTGGCGGCGTTCACCTGCATCGCCGTCTCCGCGATGGCCGCCACCGCCTCCGGCAGGAAGCGCAGCGTCACCTGCTCCGTGCGCAGCAGCTCCACGTACTGGCGCGTGAGGGCGTTCTCGGGCTCGGTCAGGATGCGGACGAAATCCTCGCGCGTCAAGGGCTCCAGCTCGACCCGGATCGGGAACCGGCCCTGGAGCTCGGGGATCAGGTCGGCCGGCTTGGCGACGTGGAAGGCCCCGGCCGCGATGAACAGGATGTGGTCGGTGCGGACGATCCCGTGCTTGGTGGTGACCGACGAGCCCTCGACGATGGGCAGCAGGTCGCGCTGCACCCCCTCCCGGGAGACGTCGGGGCCGCCGCGGCCACCCCCCTCCCGACCCGCCACCTTGTCCAGCTCGTCCAGGAAGATGATCCCGGAGTTCTCGACGCGCCGGATGGCCTGGGGCACGACCTCCTCCATGTCCACGAGCTTCTGGGCCTCCTCCTGCGTGAGGAGGCGGCGCGCCTCGGCCACGCGGACGCGGCGGCGCTTCGTGCGCCCGGGCGCGAGGCTCGACAGCATGTCGCGCAGGTGGTGGCCCACGTCCTCCATGCCCTGCCCGGAGAACACCTCCACCAGGGGCATCACCTGCTGCTGCACGTCGAGCTCCACCATCCGCTCGTCGAGCCGGCCGGCACGGAGCTGCGCCCGCAGCTTCTCGAGCGTGCTCTCGCGAGAGGCCTCCGGCGACACCTGCTCCAGCGTCCCGCTCGTGAACGGCTCCCCCGACCGCCGCGGCAGGAGCAGCTCGAGGAGGCGGTCCTCGGCGAGGCGCTCGGCCTTCTCCTTCACCTGGGCCATCAGCTCGGTCTTGACCATCGTCACCGCGATCTCGGTGAGGTCGCGGATCATGGACTCCACGTCCCGCCCCACGTAGCCGACCTCGGTGTACTTCGACGCCTCCACCTTCAGGAAGGGCGCCTGGGCGAGCCGGGCGAGGCGACGCGCGACCTCCGTCTTCCCGACCCCGGTGGGCCCGATCATGATGATGTTCTTCGGCGCGACCTCGTCCCGCAGCTCGTCCGGCAGCATCTGCCGCCGCCAGCGGTTGCGCAGGGCGACGGCCACGGCGCGCTTGGCGTTGCGCTGGCCGACGATGTAGCGGTCCAGCTCGGCGACGATCTCGCGGGGCGTCAGGCCGGTGGCGATCATGCGAGTCGTCGGGGCGCCCCGGGCCGGCGGCGGCTCAGAGCACCTCCACCGTGACGTGGTCGTTGGTGTAGATGCAGATCCCGGCGGCGACGCGCATCGCCTCCGCCACCACGGCCTTCGCGTCCAGGTCGCTGTGCTGGACGAGGGCGCGGGCCGCGGCCAGCGCGTACGGGCCGCCGGAGCCGATGCCGATCATGCCGTCGTCGGGCTCGATGACGTCGCCGGTGCCGGACACGATGAGGGAGTGGTCGGCGTCGGCCACGGCCAGGAGCGCCTCCAGCCGGCGCAGCGCGCGATCCGTGCGCCAGTCCTTGGCCAGCTCGACGGCCGCCCGCGGCAGGTTGCCCCGGTGCTCGTCGAGCTTCGCCTCGAACCGCGAGAAGAGCGTGAACGCGTCGGCGGCGGCCCCGGCGAACCCGGCGAGCACGCGGTCGTGGTGGAGCTTGCGGACCTTCCGGGCGCCGGCCTTGACCACGGTCTGGCCGATGGTGACCTGCCCGTCGCCGGCGATCGCGACCTGGCCGCGGTGGCGGACGCAGAGGACGGTGGTCGCGCGGATCATCGCGCCGCCGCCGGCGGCCGCCCGCCGGCCTGCGCCCGGGGATGGGCCCGGTCGTACACCTTCAGGAGCTGGTCGGCGGCCACGTGGGTGTAGCGCTGGGTCGTGGAGAGCCGGCTGTGGCCGAGCAGCTCCTGGATGGTGCGCAGGTCGGCGCCGCGGTCCAGGAGGTGCGTCGCGAAGCTGTGGCGCAGCGTGTGCGGGGTCACCCGCCGGGTGAGCCCCGCCGCCCGCGCGCCCCGGCGCACGGTGGCGTGGATGGACCGCACCGAGAGCCGGCCCCCGCGCCGGTTGACGAAGAGCGCGCCGGCCGCTTCCCCGCGCCGGGACAGCCAGCCCTGGAGGGCGCGCGCGGCGGCGGTGCCGTACGGGACGATCCGCTCCTTGCGCCCCTTGCCGAGCACGCGCACGGTCTGCTCCTGGCGGTCGACCGCGTCGAGATCGAGGGCGGCGAGCTCGGCGACGCGCAGCCCGCTCGCGTAGAGCAGTTCGAGGAGCGCGTCGTCGCGCTCGCGCCAGCCGCCGGACGGGCCGCGGCGGTCGAGGAGGGTCGCGGCCTCGGGGATGGGCAGGAACGAGACGAGCTTGCGCGCCGCCCGCGGCCCGCGCACCTCGCGGGCCGGGTTCCGCTCGACCTCCCCGCGCCGGACGAGGAACCGGAACCACGACCGCACGGCGGCCAGCTTGCGGGAGACGGACGCCGGCTCCAGGCGGCGGGCGTGCAGCGCGGCCAGCCACGCGCGCACCGCGCGCGCGTCGGCCCGGCCCACGTCCTCGCCGCGCGCGGCCAGGAACGCGGCGAAGTCGGCGAGGTCCCGGCGGTACGCGCGGACGGTGTGGGGAGAGGCGTCGCGCTCGACGGCGAGGTGGCGCAGGAAGGCGTCGGCCGCGGCCTTCATGCCACCGTCAGGTCGACCTCCCGGCTGAAGTCGCAGCCCTCCTTGATGCACCGGAGCGTGCGCCGGCCGCGCGCGACCCGCTCGGTGAGGAACGGCGCATCGCACTTGGGGCACGGCTCGGCGATCGGCCGCTGCCACACCACGAACGTGCAGTCCGGGTACGCCGAGCAGCCGAAGAACGTCCGCCCCTTCTTCGACCGCCGCTCGACGAGCTGCCCGGGGCACCCGCTTTCGGGACAGGCGATGCCGAGCGTGACCGGCTTCGTCGTCTTGCACTCCGGGTAGCCGGAGCAGGCGATGAACTTCCCGAAGCGGCCGTGCTTGATGACCATGGACCGGCCGCAGGTCGGGCACGTCTCGTCGGTCGGCTCGTCCTCGGGCCGCTCGCTCCCGGGGAGGTTCTTCTTGTACTTGCAGTCGGGATAGCCCGAGCACGCGATGAACTTCCCGAAGCGGCCGAGGCGCTCGAGCAGCTCGCTGCCGCACTCCGGGCAGTTCTCGCCCGTCGGCGTGCCCACCTTCGGCCGCGGCATCTTCTTCTTCGCCGCCTCGAGGTCCTTCTTGAAGGGGCCGTAGAACTCCTGGATCGTCTCCGCCCACCGCCGCTCGCCCTCCTCGACCTTGTCGAGGTGGTCCTCCATCTGAGCCGTGAACTCGACATCCATGATCTCGGGGAAGAACGGCTTGAGGAGATCGGTGACGTCGATGCCGAGCTCGGTCGGGAAGAGCGTCCGCCGGTCCCGCCGGACGTAGCCCCGGTCGTTGACGATGGTCGCCAGGATCGACGCGTACG